>CADBNJ010000222.1 GCA_902795955.1 Oscillospiraceae bacterium | reverse complement strand
GATGATGTGCAGCAGAGGCAGTTCACGGCACCAGATCTTTATCGTACTCGAACACTTCGTCGCTGACAAAGTTGCTCACGTTGTTGCGGTAATTGCGTACGCGTGACATCATTTCACCGATGTCGGGTTTGCAGTAAGCACGCCTGTCGCTGTTATCCTCGAAGAAGGTGATCCTGCCGTTAACGACCGTGTTGGCGATCTCACTCTCCTCATATACCGTGCCTTCGGGGTAGAAGATGTACATTCCCATGAGTCCGCCGTTGTGGCAGTAACCGTGCTCCGATACGTAGCCGTCGATATTGACTACGCAATTTACGATATCGGGATAGCCGCCCGCACAGATACCGCCCATGAACTGCTCGTCTCTTGTATTCCTGTCGGTGTCTATGCACACCAGCGTTACGCTTGCCACTGAATTATCGATCCTGCCGTTGCCGTATCCGGCTATACCGCCGACACCGAACATGCGGTCGTGGGCTCTTAATGTAACGCTGCCCTTGACCACGCAGTTGCTGACCGTTCCCTGATCGAGATAACCCGCTATGCTGCCGGCAAAACAAGGTCTGTCCGAAGAAGCTTCAACATTAACATCCGTCAATGTGAGGTTCCTCACTTCACCGTGGTCCAGCACGTCAAACATCGCAGCGAAATATGTATCGTACACCTTCATGTTACCGTCATAGGTCTGCCTGGCTGACGTCCCCTCCGCCTTTACTGACAGGTTATGTATCCCGTGACCGTTGCCGTCCAGTACTCCTCTGAAGGTGAAGGGTGTCCATGTAATCCCGGTCATGTCGATATCACATTCAAGGATGTATTTACCCTCAGGATCCCCTGCAACAGCCATCAGGCCGTCGGGTGTGGAGATCCCCTTGTAACCGTTCCTGTCCTCCTCTCCGGGAAGAGCCTTGTTCAGGAGCATCATGTATACCAGCGCTCCCGAGACTGCGAGGAGGGCTATTGTCAGAAGTATCAGTGTGATCTTGCTTATCTGTCTGCCGGTTCTCATATATAAAGTATTGTAACATAGTGTTGACACGGATGTCTGTACCGAGTAGAATCGAGAATGATTCTCATTTTCGAGCGGAAAGGAACGTACAATGCCCATTAAGAAAAGCTATTCCACCAAGCATCAGGAAGAACTTCTTAATTATATGAGAGAATCCGCGGGGACGCATGTCACGGCGGGCGATATCTGCATGCACATGCGTGCAGCCGGAAGCAATATAGGAACGGCTACTGTCTACCGTCACCTCGAGAAGATGGTGGACGAAGGGATAGTCAACAAATACATCATAGATGAGGGCAGCAGCGCCTGTTATGAATATGTTGACGGATGTGACAAGAGCGGGTCATGCTACCACCTCAAGTGTGAGGTGTGCGGCAGGCTGATCCACCTCGGATGCGAGGAGATAAGCGCCCTTAATGACCATATCAAGGAACATCACGGATTTACGATCAATCCCAGAAGAACTGTTTTCTACGGTGTGTGTGAGGAGTGTGCCCGATGAGTGACGGTAATGTGATACTTACGTGTAAGGACCTGTCGCTGGGATATGAGAATATTACGCTTGTTACAGGGCTGGATCTTGAGATCCGCAAGGGTGAATACTGGTGCATAACCGGCGAGAACGGCACCGGCAAGTCTACGCTGATGAAGACGGTGCTCGGACTCCGGCCTGCACTTCACGGGGAGGTTATCTGGAGCGATGAAGCCGGGAAGTCGGGGATAGGTTATCTTCCGCAGCAGACTGACGTTCAGAGGGATTTTCCGGCGTCAGTAAGTGAAGTTGTCCTGTCAGGATGTCAGGGATCGCTGGGCTTTAGGCCATTCTACAGTAAAGAAGCCAAGGAACGGGCCTCTCTTAATATGAAGCGCATGGATATATATGATCTGCGCAGGCGCTGTTACCGCGAACTGTCGGGTGGCCAGCAGCAGAGGGTGCTCCTTGCAAGAGCACTTTGTGCGACGGGGGACGTTCTGATAATGGATGAGCCCGTGGCGGCATTGGATCCCAAGGTAACAGAGGAGATGTATGAGCTCATAAGGAAGCTCAACAAAGAAGATAAGATAACGATCATAATGGTAACGCATGATCCCGATGCACCGTCGAGATTTGCAACTCATGAGCTGAGATTCGGAAGCGAGGTGACGAAGCATGTTTACTAAGCTGGCCGAATATCTTCAGTTCCCGTTCGTAAGATACGCTTTGATAGTAGGTGTTCTCATTGCACTGTGTTCATCACTTCTGGGAGTAACGCTGGTGCTCAAGAGGTTCTCTTTTATCGGCGACGGTCTGTCCCATGTTGCTTTCGGAGCGATGGCCATAGCATCCGTCATGAATCTGTCCAATGACATGCTGCTGGTAATGCCCGTAACGATAATATGTGCGGTCATTCTTCTCGCTGCAGGCCGGCGGGCCAAGGTCAGGGGAGATGCCGCCATAGCGATGTTATCAGTGTCTGCACTGGCTCTGGGATACCTGATAATGAATATCTTCTCGACATCCGCGAACCTGACGGGCGATGTTTGCAGCACTTTGTTCGGATCGACATTGATACTGACGCTGTCACAGTCCGAGGTAATCCTCTGTATTGTCGTGTCTCTCATAGTCGTGGCACTCTTCGTCATGTTCTACAACAGGATATTTGCCGTGACCTTTGATGAGGATTTTGCAAGGACCGCAGGTACAAATGCCGGTGTATATAATGTGATAATCGCCATTATAATCGCGACGATCATAGTACTTGCGATGAACCTGGTGGGATCGCTCCTTATATCGGCGCTGGTAATATTCCCGGCACTGTCTGCGATGAGAGTCTTCAAGAGTTTCCTTAAGGTTACCGTGTGCTCCGCGATCGTCTCGGTTGTCTGCACATTAACAGGAATGATAATATCCATCCTGTGCGGCACTCCCGTGGGATCGACGATCGTAGCTGCCGATATAGTCGTGTATGCCGGTTTTGTTGCGGCAGGCAGATTGGCATCGAAGAGAGAATAGTATTTAAGTTGTCAAAAGGATGTTATAATTACCTTACTGATAATGAAAGGTACAAAGCATATGCGCAAGAAGAAACGTGGCAACCTTCTGATGCAGATAATGAGACCATTGGTATTATTTATCATTGTTCTCATTCTTAATAACGGTATCTTCATTTTCATATACAATCTGAACAGGAATATAAATGAGCGTTACGTGTCGGCAAACCTCCTCGGCAGGAGCGTGGCAAGTAATGTCGAATCATATAAGTCTTTGAAATTCCTTACCGATTACTGGAGAGAGCATTCAACGGAGATGCATTTCTACTATGATGAGGAAGACCAGTTGATCGCGAGGGAGAAGCTTCTCTATTCCGTTCTTCCCAACATCTCCAGCATAACGCAGGTAACGGATGCACAGGCAAGGAACTTAACG
>CADBNJ010000221.1 GCA_902795955.1 Oscillospiraceae bacterium | reverse complement strand
TATCGCCGTACTCGTCTTTGATAGGGAAATACCATGTATAGACTGAGCCGTATTCATTGGAAGTGTATGATCTGCCGCTGGGGATCTTTCCTTCGTATACCTGCTTCTCGATGTCGCGCAGGGGTTTGTTTATCATGGTGCCGTAATCCCTCTCCCGGGCAACGGTCTCATCTTCTGCCGGATCGGTCGCCACACTGAACATATAAGTTCTCATCTCCATATTGCGGCTCGGTATGTATATGTATAAATATTTCAGATCGTATGAATTTGCGAACTCACCGAGGTTATCCCTGAAGCGCTTGCGTGCCACTCTGTATCCGGCGAACTCACTGAAATTCAGCCCGGTATTTTTGTACAGATCCTGACATACCGCCGCACATTTGGCCATCCGTTCATTATATGTGTTCAGCGTCACATTCACATATACCACACCGAAAAGGACAGCCGTAATGACAAAGACGATCACCGAGACCAGGATTCCGAAAACGACGATCTTCCTATATAGTGATCCCTTGATGCGTGCGGTACTCATTCAAATCTGAGTTTCTTGTCAAAACCGGTCATCTTGAACAGCTGCATCAGCTCGGAGCCGGCATTGATTATCGTGAGATTGCCTCCCACTTTCTTATGCATTGCTACGATCTGCCTCAATCCCGCAGAAGAGATATATTCCAGCTTTCCGAGGTCCAGGGTCATCTCATTGATGTCTTCGGGAAGTGCTTCGATCACTTCGGCGAGCTCCGGAGTAGTCTTGGTATCAAGCCATCCGCTCAATTTGATAACGGCTTTGTTGTCTGTAATTGTCTTTGTAATGTCCATACAATATCTCCTCTGACCATTAATACCATATTGTAATTATATCATTATGCTATAATTTGCACAGTACAGCTTCGGAGGTTATTGTCATGGTCAATGTCATGAAGAGGATTCCCTTATGTGTATTATGCGTTACGGTGGCGCTGGCATCACTCTCTGTAACAGCCTGTCACAGCACAGAGCCGTCATATACGGTCATTACCACAGCCAATACTGAAGCAGGAGGACTCGGCAACCCGTGGAAAGAAGCAATGACGCTGGAAGAAGCGGCCTATGGAGCCAATCTCAACGAATTTGTGTTCAATGAAGCGATCAAGATCGACGGTGCTTCGGTCAACCCGCTGTCATATAAATACACTGACTGTATTGCGGAAGCAAAGTATTCTCTGGGAGATCTGCGTTTCGCTGTTCGTAAGAGCAAACTCGAATATATGCCGTCCGGTGATATATCAGGCATATATGAAGACTATGCCCATGAGTGGAAGGCGGACATAAACGGTAATGCCGTTAAGAGTTACGGTAATGAACAGGGGAAGGCGAGGAAGGTAATCTGGGTGAACAAGGATCTTTGCTATTCCATCTGTGTCGACCACAAGATGCCGGAAGGGTCAGGTCTGTCAGAAGCTGCGGTCAGGGATCTTGTAAACGCTGTCAGATGAGGCGGTTCCCGCGAAGTGATCGACAGGCGAGCAAGCCGCGAGGCAGCTGGATGACCGGTGACTCATGCTGACAGTTCCGGGGTATCAGTCTGTTCCGTATCAGTCTCGTTTGCAGGCGTCAGGTACTGAGTAACGCCTTCCAAAACTGTTTCCGCGGAAAACCGGTAATCCTTCCGCAGAAATCGCGGAAAAAATCTTGATTCCTGCGGATTCCGCAAGAATCAGAAATCCTTCCGCATTTTTCGCGGAAAAACTCTTAAATTCTCGCGGAAACAAGTTCCTCATGTCTGTCGATCGAGGCTACCGGTCGATCCGGTCACTCAAGCCGCTCAACTCATCCATCTGCCCACCCCCACAAAAAAACGCAGGCAGGTCACACCTGTCTGCGTCTCACCGGAATTACTCAATGCTTATCCATGAATTCTGTTATGCCTCATGCCTTCTATACCGGCTGTAATTCACTGACCAGATAAGTCCCGCAGCTGCCATAGTAATTACTGCCGTCAGCACCCGGGGTGAATAACTCGCTCGTGTTCTCGTCAACATATCCGCCTGTGGTCAATTCGTACAATTCTATCCGTTCACGGGTGTCCGGATCATATTTCACTTAATCACTGCTGAATCATTACACTTTGCCTCGAAGCGGATTTTCCATTATAATATTAATGTACACGGTACGCGGGTTAATGGGTTTAGGAGGATCGATGTATTACGCAAGTATAGGGATAATATCGATTATTGTCATTTCAGTTGTTAATTTCGAAGCACTGAGGAAGGTAACCGGGCCGCGCGCGAGCAAAGTCCGTACCATGTACCGTTGCTTTCTGTTCTCGCTGCTGGCTTATCTCTTAACGGATTCGATGTGGGGCATATTCTACGATCTGCGTTGGGAGACCGTCACATACATTGATACCATGCTTGACTTCTCCGCGATGGCCCTGTCTGTGGTTTTCTGGGTACAGAGCGTTGTGCTGTTTACCGGAAGCACGAGCAGATTTACGAAGATCTTTCTGTTTGCCGGATGGTTCATACTCCTGTTCGAGGTCATCATTCTTTCAGTTAATCTGTTTATCCCGATCGTTTTCGCTTTCACAGAGAACGGCGAATATCTGACGCTTCTCGCGCGGGATATCGCGCTGTTCATCCAGATGGCGCTTTTCCTGTCGTCGTCTGCGTATGCGTTCTTCATAGCATCCAAGTCCAAGGGGATCAAAAGGATCCATTACATGACCGTCGGCTTCTCGGGTATCATCATGGCAGTGTTTATCGTGCTGCAGATGTTCTTCCCGTTCATGCCGTTTTATGCTCTCGGCTGTCTCTTCGCCACATGCGTTATTCACTCGTTCATATACAGGGAGAAGGATATCGAGCATGACCGCGAGATGGAGGATGCCCAGCGCAAGGCTTTCAGGGACGGGCTTACCGGCGTTAAGAACAAGCTTGCATATCTGGAGTCGTTAAGAGACCTTGAGATGCAGGCGGGCAAGAATTCGTTTGAGGGATACGGCGTCGTTGTTTTCGATCTGAACGGACTTAAGGAGATCAACGACACT
>CADBNJ010000220.1 GCA_902795955.1 Oscillospiraceae bacterium | reverse complement strand
TCAGGCTTGCTCTTAACGCGGACATTCTTGAGGACCTGAGGATAGAATACGACGGGTGCCGCCAGTTCGCTCATCGGCTTCTCCTTGGCAAGCATTACTTCCATGAGCTTCAGTGATGTAAGTATGCCATCACCTGTCGTAGCGTACTTGGAGAAGATGATGTGGCCTGACTGCTCACCGCCGATACGGTTGCCTGTCTTGACCATATTCTCATAAACGTACTTGTCGCCTACCTTCGTCTTATCATACTCGATGCCGATCGCATCAAGAGCCTTATAAAGACCGAAGTTTGACATAACCGTCGTTACGACCTTGTTGTTGATGAGCTTTCCCCTCTCCTTCATGTACTTGCCGTAGATGTAGAGAGTGTGATCTCCCGTTACGACATTACCCTTCTCATCGACTGCGAGACACCTGTCGGCATCTCCGTCATAGGCAAAGCCGATGTCAAGACGGTTCTCAACGACGAACTTCTGCAGATGCTCGATGTGCGTGCTTCCGCAGTCCGTGTTAATGTTGTATCCGTCAGGATCGGCATTGATAACATATGTCTTTGCTCCGAGTGCATCGAAAACGCCCTTGGCGATCGCCCATGAAGCACCGTTAGCGCAATCAAGACCGACCCTCTTATCCTTGAAGCTGTACTTGGACATTGAGATAAGATATCCGATGTAACGGTTACGTCCTGCAACATAGTCGACAGTGCGTCCGATATCCTCACGCTCAGCGAGCGGAACCTCGATCTTGCCGTCAATGTAGTCCTCAACAAGAAGGATAGTCTCTTCGTCCATCTTCTCGCCGTGGCTGTTGAGGAGCTTGATGCCGTTATCGTAGAACGGATTATGTGATGCGGAGATCATGATACCGCAGTCGAAGTCATCAACACGCGCGATATATGACACTGAAGGTGTCGTCGTAACGTGCATGATGTAAGCATCCGCACCTGAAGCCATAAGGCCCGTGCAGAGAGCATACTCGAACATGTATGAAGACCTTCTCGTATCCTTACCGATAACGATCTTTGCCTTCTTGTCAATCCTTGCACCGTAGTACCAGCCGAGGAAACGGCCGATCTTGATCGCATGCTCGAAGTTCAGGTTCTTGTTAGCCTCTCCTCTGAATCCGTCTGTTCCGAAATACTTACCCATTAAGATTACCTCTCGTCTTTCTCAACGATCACGCCGTTGTTCTTGTAGATACTGTTCTCAGGCACAACGCCCCTCACGCATGAAGTCGGATAGATGTTGCTGTGTCTTCCGATGACCGTACCGGGATTGCAGACGCTGTTGCATCCAACCTCTACATAGTCTCCCAGCATTGCACCGAACTTCTTGATACCTGTCTCTATCTGCTCCGTTCCGTTGTGAACAACGACGAGCTTCTTATCAGACTTAACATTGGATGTGATGGAACCTGCACCCATATGTGAATAATAACCGAGGATCGAGTCACCTACATAGTTGTAATGAGGTGTCTGAACGTGATCAAAGAGGATGACGTTCTTGAGCTCACAGGAGTTGCCCACAACGCAGTTCGCACCGACAAGTGCGGAACCTCTGATAAATGCGCAGTGCCTTACCTCCGTCTCGGGTCCGATGATGCATGGTGCACCAAGATATGCGGAGGGGAAGACTTTTGCAGTCTTGTGGATCCAGACGTGCTCCGATACTTCCTCATAGTCATCACCGAGTGTGGGACCGAGGGACAGGATAAGATCCTTGATGCCCTTCAGAGCCTCCCAGGGATAGGTGAATCCGGACAGATAGTCCTTTGCCAGTGTGTGATCAAGATCATAAAGATCAGTGATTGTATACATGAATTACAGTCTCTCTTTCTTCTCGATATCGAGGAAATACTTATATGTGTCAACAGTGATCTCGCCGCAGGCCTCTTCATCGCATGCGATGATGGCAGCGTTGTGCATCTGGAGTGCAGAGCATGTCCACTTCTGGCTTACGCCGCCCTCGACTACTGCAGCAAGAGCTCTTGCCTTGTTGTGTCCGGAGATAAGGACAAGTACTTCCTTGGAATCGGTAACTGTGCCGATACCTACGGACAGAGCCTGAGCAGGAACCTTCTCGGGATCTCCGCCGAAGAATCTTGAGTTAACGATCCTTGTGTCAGTTGTAAGGTCTCTGAGACCTGTTCTTGATGACAGTGATGTGAAGGGCTCATTGAAAGCCAGGTGACCGTCAACGCCGATGCCTCCCATGAAGAGGTCGATTCCGCCGTAGGAAGCGATCTTCTCCTCATATCTTGCACACTCGCCTTCGGGATCATCAGTCATACCGTTAAGGATATTGATGTTCTCGGGCTTCATATCGACAAGATGATCGAAAAGGTTATCATGCATGAAGTACCAGTAGCTCTGATCGTGCTCGTGAGGGAGTCCGAGGTATTCGTCCATGTTGAATGTAACTACATTGGCAAAGGATACCTCTCCTGCCTTGTTCATCCTTACGAGTTCCTTATACACACCGATAGGTGAAGAACCTGTGGGAAGACCGAGCACAAAGGGTCTTGCTTCCTTGTGCGCATTGATCTTGGCAGCGATGTAATTTGCAGCCCACTTACACATCTTGTCATAATTATCCTGAATTACTACTCTCATTTTTATCTCCTTCTAATAGACCGGCAGCACACTGCTGTCGTTATTGTGGAGCTTGAGAGTGCCTCTGTTACAGTGTTGATTCTGCTTTTTATGCATCTCTCTGACGGCCGCTCTTCTCCGCTTATTGCGGTAGCCGTGACAGAACCCGCCGAGTATTTCGATAACTGTCAACCTCGTCAACCGTGTAGGTCCGGGCGCTAATAACTCCCTGTTCCTCCTCAAATCAGGAATGAGCTATTTTAGATCCGATGTTCCATACCGCTTCTGTAGTAAAACATCCCAATAATTGTAAACGTTGTTACTGATAATGTCAATTTTATTAATATTAATAGCGTTTACGCTAAACTTTCCCGCATCTTACGGTAAACCTGGCCTCCCCGCCATACGTACATGTATACAGCGACAGGTCCCAGCCGCCCGAGATCATGCCGTCAACATCGGTGCCGTCGATGACTTCCGTAAGTTTTACTTCGTATTTTGTGACATGGCCGCCCATATCGGTAAAGTACACTTCATCGCCGGGGACAAGGTCTCTCAGCTTACGGAATCCGCTCCTGTAATTATGACCTGCAATAATGTAATCATTCGTATAAGGGGAGCCGTAATACCTGCAGGCGGACTTGCGGAGATACGAATCATTCCATGTGTGAAATACTGCCATCTCAAGATCTATCTTCGGTATCGCGAGATATCCGTCGTACAGGCTTCCTCCCACATCGGCAGGCACCAGCTCAGACGGTTCCGCCACAGAAGACTTCTGATCATTGGAAGGATCAGTGACGGCGGCGGAAATCTCAGTCTTGACTCTCGACACGATCTCCAGCGAATCCTCCGCCTGCCTGTTGCTCTCGATCATGTTATAAAAATAGAGCCCTCCTGCTCCGAGGAGCAGTAAAAGGCCCGTAACAAGCAGAATATTACCGATTATCCTGCGCTTATTGCTCATTCTTGCGTTTGCCTGATACCTTAACTATGATCCCGGCACTCACGAGGAACGCTCCCGCGAAGATCATAATCGGGATCGGACGGTTATTCTGTCCGGTCTGTATCAGCGATTTTGTATTAGTGACAGTGAAATCATATCCGTCAACAGAATACGTATCCTTGTACTCTGCAGGGACGTTGATCTCCTTGATCTCCCACTTCTTATTGGCATCAAGCCCGGTCCACGTGTACTTCCATTCATTGTCGTCACTGAGCTTGACCTTATCGAACTCCCCGTCCTCGTTGCCAAGGCTTACGGTTACGGACGAAGGTCTGTTCTTGCCGTCATCGTTCCACACCTTGCGGACGGACACATCAACGGGAGGCTGATATGTCATCTTCGGCTCCGCAACGCCGTCATAGAACCATTCTCCCGATTCCGTGTCATAATACGGAAGCACATACATGAACGGTTCGAAAGAGGTGAATCCCTGAGGCAGCTTGTCTGCCATGACAAGGTAGATGCCGTTGGGAAGCCCGTCGAAAGTAACAACGCCGTTCTCATCCGTAGTCTTCGTCACAAGACCTGCGATGCCTTTATCAACCGTATAGGAAGCAAGATCGTCGATCATCTCCTGGGTTATCCTGCCATCGATATCAAGTCCTGAAGCCTTATAGTCATCCGTCAGCACGAACTCCATTCCGTGGGTTCCGTTCTTGTCCTCGGCAACGAGATACAGAGTAACCTCCGCACCCGAAGCTGCCGCTTCCTCCTCACCGGATGACTTCAATGTCATTGTAAGAACGGCATTGCCGTCGCTGCCCTTGTGCTCGTCTGCCATAAGCCTGTTTGCAGGCGCGAAGAACAGAACTGCCATAAGCAGCATCGAAAGGAACATTAATCTATTTCTGCTTCGCATGTCCCGTTCTCCTCCTTTCAAGTATTATCGTGATCACGACTACCGCTATGAACGCAGGTAATGCGATCACCGTGGCAACGACCGCCTTGCTTATCTTAAAAGCCTCATTGGACACAAATATGCCCGGAGCTTTGTTAACATCGCCGTCAATACGCACTCCCCTCACCAGAAGACGGTGTGTATTGATCCCGTACGGGGTGCAGGTAACAAGTGTACAGTAATCTTTGTCGTTATCGATGCCGAGATACTCCGTATTCTCGGGCAGGACGACCTTGATCTGGTCCACTTCGTAGGTCATGACACGGTCGAGGACCGTTATCGTGAACCTGTCACCTATTTCCATGTCATCAAGATCGGTAAAGAGCTTGGCGGAAGGCAGCCCTCTGTGTCCGGACAGGACACAATGCGTTCCCTTGCCGCCGACCGGAAGGCTCGAACCCTTCATATGGCCCGCACCTACCTGAAGCACTTCCTTTGCCACACCGTGGTATATCGGAAGCTCCACGCCGATCTTGTCTATGTCAATGTACCCCATTATGCCGTCACCCGTCAGGTTGAGCAGATCATCGTACCCGCCCAGCGGCTGACCGCCATTCATTGTTGAGGGAACACCCCTCAGCTTATCGTTATACTGTTCGGCTTCACTGATCATCCGCTGAAGTCTGTCATCGGTCGTATTCACGTAAGCTTCATGATACTTCTTGATCACGGCCGCAGAGTGCTTGGAGTTGATATATTCGCCGATAGTCGGATACAGCAGCAGCGCCGTTC
This sequence comes from Oscillospiraceae bacterium, assembly GCA_902795955.1. Classification (GTDB taxonomy): domain Bacteria; phylum Bacillota; class Clostridia; order Saccharofermentanales; family Saccharofermentanaceae; genus Saccharofermentans. Next base: position 480 of record CADBNJ010000220.1, on the reverse strand, counting down.
CTCCCAGCAATAAGACAACTATCAGTATACTCAGCAGATTTCTTCTCAATCAGGTCACCCGGAAGGGACCCCGGTGCCCGTGTCATCCGGACACCGGATCATCCTTCAATTATTTCTCTTCAGAGCCAAATCTCTTCTTCCATACGATAAGAGCTGCGCCTGCTGCAAGCATTACTGAACCAGCAACATAGAAGACCGTCGTACCGATTCCGCCCGTTGAAGGAAGATCTGTAGGCTTCTTGTTCTCGAAGACGATCACACCTATCAGCTCATCGGCATCCTTGATATCTGTGTTGTCGAATGTATATGTCCAGACGGGATTTGTTCCTGAGACATCGCAAGCGATCGTGAGTGTATGAGGATTGGGATCCTTAACATAGCCTGCAGGAGCATCCTTCTCTGTGAGCGTATATGTACCTGCACCCAGGTGTGACAGATCGATGATACCGTCGGGTCCGACTTCGATGTCAAGTGTTGTCT
>CADBNJ010000219.1 GCA_902795955.1 Oscillospiraceae bacterium | reverse complement strand
TTTCAAGATCCGCGCCTTTTGCGAGGTTGTTCTCGCGAAGTGCTTGAATATATTATCAAGCGCTCTCCATAAAGTCAAGCGGTTTTTGAGCCGATTTTCAGAAATTTTTCCATTTATTATAATTTATATCCACGAAATAATTCTGATACCTTTCTGTTATCTATCTGACAAATTAACTTAACCTGTCATTAATTGATTCGGATGTGCCTGAAAAGTAGAATATACACAGGATAGTCTTGGGGGACAAGACTTATCAGAAAGGAGTCATATTATGTGCAATGTATCTGAGAAGATAAATGAACTTAATCTTGATGAATTTATATCAATAAGCGGGGAGGACAATGAGGTATTCCCTTACCTCTGGTCACTCGCAGAGGAGAAGAATTGCATCTATGCAGACGGCAGCATCGATACCGGTGCGCTGAGCATCAGAATAACAAGAGATGAGATGACGACGCTGGCAGAACTGGGAAGGGAATACTATCCGAATACTTACGGAGATATGATCGGCAAACCGGCGTTCGGGCATCTGGAGCCTGTCGCCTGACATCTTATCTGCCTTGAACAGATCAACAAGGCCGCCATACGGAGTGATCCGCGGCGGCCTTTACTATGCCTGACAGCAGCACGCTAATAATCATTCTTCTCACATCCGGCAAGTGTGTCGCCTCTGTATTCCAGCTTCAGCGAGAAAAACCTTTCCCCTTCCTCTTTATACAGGCAGTCGAACATCACCTTATCCCCTTCCCAAACGGGAAGACCGTATATGTCAGCCGCCGGTATCCACATCAGCTCACCTTCATCGCAGTTCCCGGGAACAACATCACGCGTACCCTTATATTCAGCAGTGAAAACATGCATATATTCAACGCCGTATCTGTCCGATACAAACGTTACCAATCCCCGGTACTTAAAACAGCTCAGCTCGTCACTTCGTATCCCCGTCTCCTCGTATATCTCACGGAGGCAGCATTCTTCAGGAGTCTCCCCCGTCTCGAAATGGCCGCCTACGCCCAGATACTTGCCCGCATTCGGATTACTGTCCGAACGCTTGTGAATAAAGAGGATATCATCTCCCCTTCTGATATAACAAAGTGTGGTGAGTTCAGGCATTTGCTGAAGCGATCTTCACTTCGGAAGGAGCCTGCCTGTTCATTGACAGGAACATCTGGCGGTCTGAATTGACCTTGTTGATAAGATAATCGGAAGCATCGAGCTTAAACGTCTCAAAAAGAGCGCACCACTTGTCGGCAATGCAGACGATAAAGCTCTCGCGGTGCTTCGGCGGTATGAGCGTAAGCGGAAACATGTGCTTCCTTATGATATCCCGCTCCGTGGTATTCATCTCAAAATCCCTCACGGCATTCTCCATTGCCTTCCTCGGATGGGTAAAGCCGTGGATCCTTCTGCCGGGGACTTCCTTATCGTGCCAGTCATAAAGGAAGTAATCGTGGAGCAGTGCACCTCTTACGAGGCTGTCCCTGTCGACCTTTATGCCGAATCTGTTCTCAAGGAAATGTGCTATGAGAAGGCTGTACTTGGCAACGGACACGCAATGCGAGAAGACCGTAGTCGTTCCATGCTGAATTGATGTCTTCATCGGTTCGATCGATTCAGAGAATATGACATCACTGCCTCTGGTGATGATCTCCTTCGCCAGACGGTATTCAGACAGTTGGTTCTTATTGATGTTGACTTCTTCCATCAGCCGCTCCCTTATCTTATTCAAGATGAATATATTCTTTTTTTTTCAAAAATTCAACCATAATAGCGATTAATATTGCAAAATACGGAGCCTGAATTATAATATGCAAACTGATTACGGACGGAAGGAGGATATATCATGGCAAAGGCAGGATCCAAAGACCTTACCAAGGGAAACGAACTGCAGGTCGTTGTCATGTTTGCAATTCCTCTTTTCCTGAGCAATCTCCTTCAGCAGGCCTATAATCTTACTGATATCACGATAATAGGCAATGCACTCGGCGATGATGCACTCACCGCTATTGGTACGGTATCCATAATCTCCGACCTTTTCCTGTCACTGATATTCGGAATGAGCAACGGTTTTGCTATAGTGGTGTCCAAGTATTTCGGGATGGGCAATGAGAAGAAAATGAGGCAGGTAGTTGCCAACACGGCGGTCCTTGCGGTCATCTGGGGAATAATAATAACGGTCGCCGGAACTTTGTGCCTGCGCCCGCTGATGAGACTTCTTGACACTCCGGACAGCGTATTCGAAGCAGGTTATTCATACGCAATCATCATCCTGGGATTCGTCATATTCTCCTTCACTTACAACATTCTCGGAGCTCTGCTCAGGTCCATCGGCAACTCTTCAGCACCCTTCTGGTTCCTCTGCGTATCAGTTGCAGGCAACATCATACTCGATCTGCTCTTTGTGACTGTGTGGGGATGGGGGCTTCCCGGCGCTGCCGTTGCCACCATCATTGCCCAGACCATATCAGCCGTCGTATGCCTGATCTACATCAGGTTCAAGGCGCCGCTCCTTCATTTCGGCAGAGAGGACATCAAGCTCGACAGGAACATGCTGTCCGAACTGATATCGGCAGGGCTTTCCTTCGCGCTTATGTTCGCAGTTGTAAACATCGGAACGGTTATCCTCCAGAGAGCGATCAACGGATTGGGCGATACTACGATAGCCGCCCACACAACAGCCCGCAAGATATCGTCTCTGTGCATGATGACAGTTGGAACTCTCGCCAATTCAATGGCAACATTCACAGGCCAGAATCACGGCGCGGGAAGACATGACAGGATCAAGACGGCACTTCGCAAGGTCCTTCTTCTGGACTTCGGCGTCGCCACATTCATGATAATACTCATATATCTGTTCGGCGGGATGTTCACGAAGCTCATATCCGGCTCGTCCAATCCGGAACTCATTGAGACGGCCACATTCTATCTCAGGTTCGACCTGCCGTTCTATTATGTCCTCGCTATACTGCTTGTCGTAAGATGCACACTGCAGGGATTGGGATCCAAGATAACGCCGCTTGTGGCAAGCCTTATGGAGATGGCACTCAAGGCCCTGACGGCAGGGATCCTTGTCAAATATCTGGGATATCTGGGAATTGCAATGTGCGAACCGATAATCTGGACTGTATGCGCAGTCTACATACTGATAGTGTTCTTCAGGAACCCTAATATCAAGAAGCTCCGCAGGAAGGAACCGGCAGGAGAATCAGTCTGACTTACAGCTTGTACTTCTTCCTGACCCTCAGGTTCCACCAGATCTTCCACGTATCGCCGAACATCCTGAAGATGGCGCCGAGGCTTATCCTGGAGAAAGACCCTTCCCTTACATAATGTACGACAACAGGCATCTCCGCGATCTTCGCTTTCACGGAATTCGCGAGCGCCAGCTGCTCTATATCGAAAGCATAGCTGTTGATCTTCTGCACCTTGCCTATCGCCCTGAGCAGGTCGCCCTTGTAGAGCTTGATCCCCGTCTGCGTATCCTTGCACTTCAGTCCGAAGAGGACCTTCAGCATTATGTAATATCCCCACGATACGAACTTGCGCATAAAAGGATAATTGAGCTTGGAATCCTTATGCATCTTCGAGCCGATCACAACGTCCCAGTCGCCTGTATCGAACTTCTCCACAAACCCGGGGAGAAGACTTGCAGGAAGCTCCAGATCGGCATCTATGAAGCCGACTATACTTCCCTTGCTGTTGCTTATACCATGAAGGATCGCACCGCCTTTGCCGCGGTTAACTTCATAGCCGCAGTCCCTGACGCCGGGAATGAACAGACAGGCCCGCTCCACTTCTGATGCGGTATTATCCCTGCTTCCGTCATTGACGACGATTATCTCATGATTGATACCGGCAGATATCAATGTATCCGAGATAACCTTGAGATTATTGAAGATGTGCTCTCCCTCGTTATATGCCGGGACTATGATGCTGACAAGCTCGGAATGACTCATTATCAGAACCTTCCTCCACCGCCGCCGGAGTGACCGCCGCCTCCGCCGCCACCACCGGAGTGGCCGCCGCCTCCTCCGCCGCCGCCATGGTAGCCGCCTCCGCCGCCACCGCCGGAAGACTCGGAATGGTAAGTTACCACTACCCTCTGTCTGAGGAACTTCTCACTGGCTTGCGTACCTGTTGCGCCCTCGAGATACTCCTTGTATTTGGGAGCCGCATCAAGTTTGCCCTTGCGCAGAGCTATGAGACAGATGATCGCGGCAAAGAACAAAGGTATTCCGACACAGACCAGTGCGAGGTAACCGAATCCGCTGAAGCTGTAGTTGCCGAGATCACCCAGGACGTTTACGACCGCTCCGGAATAATCCCCGTCAGAGAGCTGCTGCTTATATCTTCTGAATATCATGTCACACTCGCTGTTGCTTACCGCAAAATAAGCCGAACCGTTGGTGAACAGCCTGAAATACCTCATTCCGGGCTCATCTATCTCAAGATCGATGAGTATACATATTCCCGAGTTATCACGGAGCGTATTCTTTGCACACTTGTCTTTGTAGTAATCAGCCGCGAACTGGTTGCAGTCACCGTCGGAATTCGTGTAGTGTCTGCTTCCCTTGATATCACCGTTCTTATTCCTTGTCGTGACGATAACGACATTGATGTCTTTTGACTTCTGGAGCTTCTTTGCGGCCTCCTCGAGACCTGCGATCTCTTCAGAAGTGAATGTATTGGCATGATCATCGATGATCACCTTCTTTGCGGGAGGTATGGACATGTAAACATACAGCCCTATGCTCACGATACAGAGCACGGCAATGGCGATAGTCATTCCCGTTGACAGGAGGGTGAACTCACCCCACATTGACTTCTTGACCGGTTTTGTCTTGTTATTGCTCATCCTGCCACCCCCGAGAGATAAATGCCCAAAGCAAGGCGTACGAGGCATGCCAGTATGGACAGGAGCGTCATGAACAATACGAGGCCCTTGACCCTGCTGATCGGCCTTATGCCCGCAACTTCTCCCGTCTGACCGTTCATCGCGAAATAATAATACTTACCGAGATACTTGTAGCTCAAAAACCACACCGGGAGGAGCGCATAATGAGCTTCCATGTGGGTGATCCTGCTGTTGTCCTGCTTGATCTTGACGCTGTCATACTTCTTCGTGAGTTCCTTGAACTTCACTCCCTGATAGCCCTTGATCCTCTTGATGGCCCTCTCCTTCAGTGCCTCCACATTCTGGTCGTACTTATCGGCAAAGAATCCGGGGATATACTTGTAATCATAAGGGATCAGCTGGCTGTAGTTATAGGGCTCGATAGCCTCCATCAGCGCATCGTCGATCCTCGTCTCTCCGTCGAAAGGTATCTTCCTCCACATATACTTGCCGCTGTTGGTAACATCATAGTATCTCATCGTGGTGGTTGTCTTGTTGCCGCTGTGCGAGACAGAATCCTTGCGGCACTCGGAATTGACATCCAGCTGATAGTCCACGTCAAAGAGCCAGAACGGAACATAAAGGCCCGTGATCTTCTCGATATTCTCCTGTGATACGAACTTGACAGGGGTCCATCTTCCGCCCTTGCACCACTTAAGGAATGCGCCTTCGGCACTCTCCTTGGAATACTTGAAGGGAATGAGGAATCTGGGCTTGAATTCACCCGTCAGTCTGTCGCCGATAAGCGCAGGCGATCCGCAGAAAGGACAGAAGGAAGCACTTGTATTGGCTGATGATACTATTGTTCCTCCGCAGCTCTTACATGTGAACTGCATCGAGTCCTCGGCATCCTCCTTAAGGGGATTATCATCTTCTTCAGATGTCTCAGGTTCCCCTGCAGGTTCAGCTGCAGTCTCGCCGGGAACGGCCTCCTTCTTCACGGGTTCTGCGGTCAGTTCGTCAACCACCGCCTCGAACTTTGCGGGATCAAAGCTCCCTCCGCAATACGCGCACTCAAGCTTACCGGATGATGGTTCAAACATCAGATTGGCAGCACAATTGGGACACTTTATCGTATCAGCCATATGGTAAAACTATCCCCCTTCTTATTTATGGACATTCCAACAGAGATTGTATCATTTCAGGCGATCATTTTACAGACCGTTCTTTGATCCACTCAAGGATATCGCCGTACTTCCTGTGCTTCATACCGGGGAAAGCCCTGATTATCCTTCCTCTGCCGTAGATCTTATGTCTGGTGATGTCGCTCCTGAGTGCGGCAAGCTTCTTCTCAAGCTCTGCCCTGTGTTCCTCCGCCTTTGCCTTCCCCTCATCGAGCCTGGCCATTGTCTTAAGCGTGCTGCCGCCTATCATTTCGCTCATGCCGTCGCTCACCTTAAGGATCGCATCGCGGAGCTGAGACATCTTCTCGAGTTCCTTGTTGAACTTAAGAACCGCAAGGGTCGTGAGCGCGATATCCGCTATGAACACGCCGTAAAGAACAGCCAGTATAATGTTGCCGGCCGTCACGGGGATGCGGTCCACAAGACCTGCAAAGACCGGCTGGATAACTCTCAGCACAAATGCAATGGCAAGTCCCCAGATAATGCTGAAGGACAGGCAAATGTATCCGTTCAAGTTGAATCTCTCGTTGCTGTAATCCCACCATCTCGCATGGAAGAGCTTGTCAAGCAGGAATCCTGCGACAAGTTCTGCCGACGTTGCAAGGACGATGCCCACGCCGAACATTACGAGAGGATTGGAAGTCTCCACATTCCTGTCGCCGAGCAGCTGCATTACGGTCAGCACGAGTACGACGCCCACGCCGTAGACGGGACACAGGGGACCGTTAAGAAAGCCGCGGTTGACCACTTTGCCCAATGTTACCGCATGATAGGCCACTTCAACTACCCACCCGACAAATGAGTAGATCATGAAGAACCACAGCAGCGAATAAATGCTCAATATGTGAACCCTCTCTCAGGTTCCCTGAATTCCTTGCATCTCTTGAGGAATGACCTCATCGAAGCCTCCTTGTAGGCAGGCTCGGTGCTTGCGGCACCGATCTCCTTGAGGAAAGCCTCCGTGAACAGTGGATTAACGATGAATAGAGGTCCCAGCAGATATGTCATGAACAGGTTATTCCACCTGATGCCCTCTTCCTTGATGCCGGGATGGAGGCCCTCGCCGCGCTCTGCGACAAAAAGAGGTCTCATCTTATCGCCGTATCCGGCACCTTCATCAAAGAAACACTGCGTAAACTGGCTCTTGAATCCGACGATGTCCATATTCCTGTCATCGCCGTACTGACCGATCCACAGTGTGTTGTAACGGTGCATCATGTCTCTTACCGCATAAGTCGGAAGTATGCCGAGGCCTTTGATATCATGCCCGTCCTCACACTTGATGACGGATCCGAACATCTCGGACGCATTGCCGGTGAGGAGCATGAACTGTCCTGCCTCGATCTTTGCCAGGATCTCGTCCCGGTAAGGCATAAGGCTCCCTATTATCAGCTCCTGACCCTTCTCCGTCGTCGTTCCCACATACACCAGCTTAATATCATCACCGCTGAGAAAGCGCGGCTTTGTATGCAGATCGGTATGTACTATCTCTATCGACGGATCGCACCTCTTAAGATACTCGATATTCTGGAGGTCCGCATAGAGGTTCGCTATCTCGGCAAAAAGAATCTCGATCTTCATGATTGCACCCCC
>CADBNJ010000218.1 GCA_902795955.1 Oscillospiraceae bacterium | reverse complement strand
GACTCTTCAGAGGATGAGCGTCGGTGAGGGTGTTACGAGGATCGGTATCGGCGATACCTGGTCCAAGGTTAAGACGAAGGACGGACTGGAAGGTTTTATCCTCTCATCTCTTATTACGGATGAGATGGTATGGGTTAAGACCAACCTTTATGTATGGGTCGATACGGACAGTCTTGTACTCCGTAAGGAAGCTTCCACAAGGAGCAAGATGCTCAAGACACTGCATGATGAAGAGAGACTTCACGTTATAGCTTATGCTGATAAGTGGTACAAGGTCGAGACGAGGGACGGAACTACGGGTTATGTTTATAAGTCCTTCACAACAAGGAAAGCACCCCCTACGCCCACACCTACGCCTACTCCTCGTCCCACGGCAACCAAGAAGCCGGCAAGCAGCAGCAGGAGCAGCAGCAGCAGCGGAACCAGCAGGACAGGTAATGTTAACAAGCTCCCCAAGATCACCGGTAAGAACGGCGAGAGTATCGTTAATATAGCAGCATCAATGCTCGGCGTAAGATATGTTTTCGGCGGATGTTCCAAGAAGGGTGTTGACTGCTCAGGTCTTGTTAAGTACTGCTACGCACAGATCGGTATCTACGTATATCACGGTGCGAATAAGATATGCAACAGCTATGGCGTTGCTGTTTCCAGAAGTGATATCAAGCTGGGAGATGTCGTATGTTACGATTACGGCAGTTACTGCGGACATTGTGCGATCTATTCCGGAGGAGGTCAGGTTATCCACGCATCGATGTCCAAGGGAAGGGTGCTGTACAGCAGGCTTGACATATTGAAGATACGAAGGATCAAACGACTGATAAGGTAGTTATAGATTATCAAAGACTGTTCAGATATAATTGAGCAGTCTTTTTAACATTGGAGGGTAATTATGAATAACGATATCAGAGGATTTCTGGAAGAACTGGCAAGCAGTGCACCCACTCCGGGAGGCGGGGGAGCGTCAAGTCTTGCAGGTGCAGTCGGTGTCGCGCTCTGCAGTATGGTAGCCAACCTGACAACGGGCAAGAAGAAATATGCCCAATACCAGCAGGATATAGAGACGATCCTGGCGCAGGGTGATGTTCTCCGCGGAAGGCTCCTGGAGTTGGTAGATAAGGATGCCGAGGCTTTCGAGCCGCTGGCAAAGGCCTATTCAATTCCCAAGGACAATCCCGGCAGGGATGTGATACTGGAGGACGCTCTCAAGGCTGCAGCTGCTACGCCTTATGCAATCCTGGAGACGCTGTCTGATTGTTCGGATCTCGTGACGGAACTCGGGACAAAGGGTTCAAGACTTGCAATAAGCGATGTAGGATGTGCAGCTGCACTTATCTCCGCAGCTGCCAAAGGTGCGGTCATGAATATCTATATCAATACAAAGCTCATGGCCGACAGGGATTATGCCGAGTCGCTCAATGAGCGGAGCATTGAATTACTTCATTCGATAACAGACAAATGCGATGATGTTTATGATATCATTGCCGAGAGCCTCGGAGGCTCACCTGCCTGACAGGTAATCAGAATAACAGACTGGAGATCTATACATACATGATTGAACTTCGCGGAAAGGCAGTTGCTGACTGCATAACAGAAGACGCAACCGGCAAGGTAAAAATGCTTAGGGAGAAGGGAATTAACCCCAAGCTTGCAGTCATAAGAGTCGGGGCAAGACCTGACGATGTCGCATACGAGAGAGGGATCATCAAGCGCTTTGACAATGCGGGCGTTGATTACGAGGTCCACGAGCTTGACTGTAACTGCACGCAGGAAGAGTTGAACAGTCTTTTTGACCGTGTTAACGGCGACGGCAATGTTCACGGGATACTTATGTTCCGGCCGCTTCCCAAGCACCTGTCTGATGAGTATATGAAGAGAACGATCGATCCCGGCAAGGATATCGACGGAATGGGCTACGTCAACCAGGCGGCACTTTATTCAGGCAAAAAGAATGTGTTCGCGCCCTGTACTGCCCGGGCTGTCATCGAGATCCTCCATTATTATAAGATACCCACAGCAGGTAAGAGGGTGACGGTGGTCGGAAGGAGCCTTGTTATCGGCAGGCCCGTATCGCTGCTTCTGATATCCGAAGATGCCACTGTTACCGTGTGCCATACCAAAACGGCAGATCTTGCTTCCGAGCTTAAGAGGGCTGACATTATCGTGGCGGCTGCAGGCAAGGCCGGAATGATCAAGGCCGACATGACAGGTGAAGGTCAGATCATAATCGATGTGGGAATGGATACGAACGAGGAAGGCAAGCTTTGCGGCGATATCGACTATGAGAATGTGGCTCCGAAGACGGAGGCGATCACGCCTGTTCCCGGCGGAGTCGGCACGGTCACCACGTCCGTATTGCTCCGCTATACGGTCGAGAGTGCTTTAAGATCGGCAAATGGCTAAGTGTGAAGTATCGGACAAATGCGGCGGCTGCAGTTACATAGGGCGGCCGTATGAATATCAGCTGGGACTCAAGCAGGACCTCGTCAACAAGCTGATAGGACCATTTTGCCCGGTCGACAATATCGTATCATGTGATGAGCCCTACTATTACCGTAATAAGGTGCATTCCGCTTTCAAGAGGATACGGGGCGGCAAGGTTATACACGGGACATACGAGCCCGGTTCACACAGGGTTATCGAACACAGGAAGTGTCTTATCGAGAATAAGAAGGCACAGGCGATAATCAATTCGGTTGAGAAGATCGCAGTCGATCATAAGATCCCGATATATGATGAACGGTCCTGCAAAGGACTTCTGCGGAGAGTTCTGGTCCGGATCTCGGAGGAGACGGGTCAGATAATGGTAGTGATCATATTAGGCAATAAATATTTCAAGGGAAAGAGGGAGTTCATTAATGAGCTTCTGAGGATTCATCCTGAGATTACTTCTGTTGTTCTTAATGTAAATGAGCGTACTGATTCCATGATCCTTGGCAGCAGGTCGCGCGTTGAATACGGCCCGGGGCATATTGAGGAAGTGATACTGGGCAAGAGGTTCAGGGTATCTCCTGATTCCTTCCTTCAGGTGAATACCGCTCAGACGGACAAACTGTATTCTGTGGCAATGAGCCTGGCAGAGCTTGGGCGGGAAGACAGCGTGTTGGATTGTTACTGCGGGATCGGGACGATATCTCTGTGTGCATCAGATCTCTGTTCACATGTTACGGGCGTCGAGATCAATCCGCGTGCCGTGTCCGATGCCGTTCATAATGCCAGGATCAACAAGTGTAAGAATGTTGACTTTATCGCGGCTGATGCAACCGAATTCATGGAGGAACTGGCAGCATACGGAGACGCTCCCCGTTATGATACTGTGATCATGGATCCTCCGCGTTCCGGATCTACGCACAGATTCATCAAAGCGGTATCAAGTATCGCTCCCCCGAGGATCGTATATATATCGTGCAACCCTGAGACGCTTGCCAGGGATCTCGGTTTATTTGAATCATGCGGATACAGAGCGGTCAAGGCCGTACCGGTCGATATGTTCCCCTGGACGGATGATGTGGAGACGGCAGTTCTTTTGTCCAAGTTTTCCGGCCCACCCGAAGAATGAAATATGGCATCACATAAGGGGTGTACGGATTTGGATTAGCCCTGCTGTGTGCAGGCCGGTTCCTGCGGTATAAAACAGATAAGGCTGTTATCGGAAGATAAGTAAAGTGGTTAATCGATGAAAGCGGCATCGAGACAGTAGTTCTATAACAACATTTTACTCCGTTAACCTGTTTCTCTGCGTGAATTCGCCGAGCATTTCTCTCGCTGATCTGCCTGAGAACCTTGTCATATATCTGAAGGACTGGAAGTACAGCTTTGTGAAGCCCCTGGTCTCCCTGAAGAAGAGGGGAACGATAAGGACTTCATAGATATATGTAATGAGCGTGGCCAGAGCGGCACCGGCGATCCCCATCATCCGGATGAGGATAATATCCAGGATTATATCAATGACTGCTGCCGTCACGGTGAATCTCTTATCGTATTTATAGAACCCTTCACCGGTGATCCATATGGACCTGGAATACCCTGATACAGCCATAAAAGATGACCATGACAGGATGATCAGAGGGATAAAGGCATCCATATATTCATTGCCGTAAATGTAATAGATGAATATCCACCCCAAAGAGGACATTAGCAGCGCGAACAGGAATGATATCAGATTAGTTCCGGCCATGACCTGTTTGAATAGGTCGAGATATTCCGTTTGTGATGTCTTGCGCCTGGCGATGACGACGGGACGCGAGGAATCGATAAGAGCCATGGGAATAAACTGCCAGCATGTTGCCAGCGTTACGGCGGCGGAATATATTCCTACCCGTGATGAGTCTGTCATCTTCTCGAGGATTATCCTGTCGGCATGCATGTAAATGATTACCGACATGGCGGATAAGATGCAGTTATAACTGAGTTTGAGCAGATCTCTTGCGTCAGCGATGCTTGCGGTAAGCTTTACGTCAGTTTTCTTTGCGAAGAATACCGAAATGATAGCTGCGGCAGCCAATGCCTGCAAGCTTAACGAGAAAGCAAACCAGGATACGGACGCCTTATTAATGAGTAGTATTACACGGAATACGGAAGTGACTGTTATGGCACATACCATTGCTATCGAGACGTACTTCATCTTCAATTCTATTCTGAACCAGTAGATCAGCACTTCATATGTCTGCAGGATCATGCCGATCGACTGAAGTGCGGCAACGGTCAGAAGTGTCTTGTTCCCCGGATCAGCCAGATGGATGACTCCGAGTATCATGGGATAGGATATGAATGAGGCGATAAGCCTCATCAGTAACGCCGTTCCGAGATAACCGCCCTTCCTGCCGGGATTCCTGATCGTCTCCGATACGATAACATTATCGAGTCCCAGCCCGGACAGGGTGGTAAATATCGATATAACGGATGTGCAGTAGCTGATGAGTCCGTAATCCGACGGACCGAGGAATCTGGCTATAAGTGCAACGACGGTAAGGGAGGTGAGCATCGAATAGAGATGCCGGATGATTATCCACACCGAATTGGACAGTATCTTCTTTTTTGAACCGCTGCTCATCCCGGATCAGTTCCTTTGTTTAACGAGGAACAGATTGCATTGTTCCATATTGTTCTCATCTGCTATGCGGTCTATCTCATCGATATTCCTGAATAAATACTCACCGGGCGCGGACTGTTCATAACAGATAAAACCGCTGAAGCATTCCTTTATGTCTTCCATAAATCCGTCGTATCTTCCATTGTATTTATACAGTTTCGGATTAAACTCGCAGAAAACGCAGGAGTCAGTATTGGCAAAAGTCTTTTTGCCGCCTCTGAACACCTCGGGCTCATGGCCTTCGACGTCGATCCAGAAGATAAGAGGGGTGGCTGTTCCGATACCGTGCCCGGCAGCGAAGTCATCGATGGTTATGAAAGGTATATCTTCGCTTAAGGAAGACCTGCTGTCTCCGGAATATACGAGTCCCGTATCATCAGAGCCTGCTACCCTGCAAGTGGCCATGCTGTCAGGATCTATCTCCATCTTCGCTTCACACCTTGTCTCTGATACGCCGCATCTTATTGTAGTGATATCTTCAAAGCCGTTGATTGCACAATTTGCATTGAGGAGATTATAGTTCTCCTCAACGGGCTCTATGGCATAGTAACTGCAGCTGCTCCCAAGTCTGTCCCTGAAATAGATTATCGAAGTTCCGACATTTGCACCTATATCGATCACGGCCGCAGGACGTGATGAATGCCGCTCAAAGTAGCCGAGTATGTAATCCATCTCATCTCTGGACCAGACCTTCTTCTGTTCTACCATATTATCAAGGATGGAATGATCGGTATTCTTAAAGATAAACGACAGTCCGTCCGCCTGCACGCTGATATAAGGCATGCTCTCTCTTGCAAGACTTATGAGTTTCTTATCCGGGAGTCCCAGCAATACTTTCTTGCCGGCCTTGTCTATCAGCCCCATATCACATTCCTTACTGCAGTTTTCCGGCCGCGGACCAGTTAAGAGGATTATAACATGTCTTACTTTCTGATACAGCAGAATATCTTGTTGGTATCGTAGCAGGCGGGACCGGTGACAGGCATGATATCATCAGGTATATCTGTCAGGTCTATGGTACTGACTTCAAATCCCGCCTTCTCCAATATGCCGGCACTGTTATTCCCGAATAGCCGCAGATGATCATGCTGGCCGCAGTATCTGATCCTCTCCTCAGGGGTACTGTCCTTCATCTCGATGACACTGTCTGAAGAAGGATCTACCGGGAAGCTGATTATCAGGATACCCCTGCTGCGCAGGATCCGGTGAAGCTCTGACAGGGCAAGTTCATAATCCGATACATGCTCGAGAACATGATTGCACACAACAATATCCTGAGAGTTGTCCGGAAGATCGATCGCCGTTATATCCAGCCTGAGGGCTGCCCTTCTGTCGTACAGATCAGCCGTTGAGGGATGTATGCCTTTTCGCCTGAACCAGAGCATCATGGATAATTCCGGCGCGAAGTAAAGTATTCTTGAAGATCTCAGCTTATTAATGTGCAGATCAGCCCATTCGGCGATTATCCTGTGTCGCGGTGCGGAACGGCAGAAATCGCAGATTACATCCTGCTTGGCTCCTGCAAACGCGGATGGATTGAAGCGTGATGTATCTTCATAGAATCTCTCATCTCTGAACTGCCCGAAATGCTTGCCGCAGCAGGGACAATACACATTCCCGGCCTTATCCGTAAACAGGAAATGCGACACGAAGGAATAATATGCGTAATAGAATCTTGTGTATCTGAGAAGGAAAGAGAACAGCAGGACAACTAACAGCGCTGCCAAAGCGGATACAGCCGCAGATACGGACAGATCGAACCTGCAAAGATATCTCAGGAGCATAAAGCATCCGGCACCCGTGACAACCGCCAGGATCGCCTTGAAGAGGATATTGAAGGCTGCATTGCGGTCATACTTGCGCATTGCCGGTCACCTTCTTTCGCTTAAGCGCCGCAAAGTACACATGAGGCATTACGGCAACAGCCGTGAGCTTGATCTTGAGTAATAGAGGGACCGGAGACAAAAGGATCCTTCCGTATTCCTCCAGCGCTTTTTGGCGGAGATGCCACAGCTTTCTCCTGTCTCCTGCCGTAATAAAGAATCCCATGAGCCACAGAGCTGTCACGGCTTTGCGTCGTGATATCCTGATCAGCAAAGATCTGTCGTCCTTCATTTCCTTCTGCTGTATGTCAAAAACGCGGAAATAGTCGTTATAATGATCTCCAAGTCCGGAATGCATGACAGACCCTTCGTGCTGACGGTAGTGATACAGGGGCGTATCAAAAACACATACTGTCTTCGCGTTCCTGCAGCAGAGATAAATATAATATGCATCTTCATATATGTGCAGGAGCGGGTCAAAGCGGATGCCTTCGAATGTATCCATCCTGAACAACTTGCCCCAGACACTTATCCTGATATTCCCGGTCGGGCCGGTGAAGTAAGAGTTCATTATCTCAGGCTGTCCATGACATATCATGTTTGTTTTGTCCGTGCCGGGAGTTGAATTGCCGGCATCATCGAAGCAGAGGAATGAGCACTGTGTTATGTCCGCATTGCTGTCCTGAGCATGACGTATCAGTTCCTTGAGATAATCCTTGTCCAGGCGGTCATCGCCGTCTACGAAAGCAATATATTTACCGGTTGCCTTATCTGCGCAGGCGTTCCTTGCACATGATACGCCGGATCCCTTCAGACGGATCACTTTAATCCTGTCATCTTCACGGGCGAAAGCGGCTGCTATGTCATATGTGTTGTCCGTAGATCCGTCATCCGCTATAAGCAGTTCCCAATCTGCAAAAGACTGACAGATAATGCTGTTGATGCACTCTGTCAGATATCTGCCTGCGTTGTGAGCAGGAATAATGACCGATACTTCAGGAGCGGCAGGTGACATCTGTGGACCTCTCTTCCTGAATTGCTCTTGGGATCCTGGTGTTCGAATCACAGCCGCAGTACCTGCATGCCGGTATGTATTCCTTTCTGTCGATAAGTTCATATACGGCGCCGCGCAGTATGGCGGGATCATCATATTCGGGTCTTGATATGTCAACGGTTCCTGATATGTCCTCCGGAATAATTCCGAGTCTTGTCATATGTGCCTGCCTGGGACAAACATATAACCTGCCCCGGTACAGGGTGGTGCAAAGTCTTCTTGAGTAACATCCGGCGAACCTGTGCCCGGTACGTCTGGCGTTCTCGTTACGTTCCTTCAGATCTCCAAAGTCCCACCAGAATTCCTCGTCTGCAATCTCGTATCTGATCCCTTCGCGGCTGCAGATCCCCGCAAACTCCTCCTGCTTCGAAGACAGGCTGCCGTAATTGCTGAAGAAGATCCTGACCTTCGGATTACTTCTCATGGCTTTCAGGCATTCCTCAGAAGGAAGCAGTGTGCCGTTAGTGATGATGTCTATATGACCTATCCTGCCACCGGCATCTTTGCCCAGAAATTCAAGGAGCTTTGTCAATGCTCCCTGACAGATGAGAGGTTCTCCGCCCAGTATCTTAAGCTGTTCGATCCTCATGGAGGACAGCAGTCTTTTGAGAGAATAAATAACTTCATCGACGCCCGGATCCTCAGGCTTACGGTAATGCTGCATCAGGTTGGAGCAGTCTCTGCATCTTAACGTACAGCGCTCGGTGATAACAACGTCAAGGTGGACTATGGTATCAGGGTATTTCCTTCTCCGGGCACGATTGAATGCCCCTGTTCTTGCGATAAGGGGCCAGAGGTGCATGTTGCGTGCGGCAGATGCAGCTATATGTAATATTCTTTTCCGGACAGGCATAAGGTTATTTTATCATGATATAATGTACTAATGCTCGTATCAGTTATCATTCCGGTATTTAATGTCAGTGATTACCTCCCAAGGCTTATGGAGACAGTACTGTCCCAGACGCACAGGGATCTTGAGGTCGTTCTTGTTGATGACGGTTCTTCCGACGGGACAGGGGAGATATGCGACAGCTTTGCCGGGCTCGATCCGAGAGTCAGAGTTACGCATACACCAAACAGGGGAGTTGCCGATGCAAGGAATACAGGTATAGACTCCGCGTCCGGTGATTACATTGTTTTCGCCGACGGGGACGATTATCTTGCTCAGGATCATGTGGAATACCTGCTGAGGCTCTGCATTGATAATGATGCCGATATGTCATGCTGTGCATGGAATCCGGACGATAACGGACGTATCAGCAAATGCAGTTACAGGAAGACGGAGCCGGGTCTCTACAAAGGCAGGCATGAAGCCATGCGAGCACTCCTTACAACAAGGCTGATGTCATCATCAGTGTGGGGCAAGATGTATAAGCGAGAACTGTTCAGCGGTGTGCGTTTCCCCGAAGGAAGCAATTACTACGAAGATGATGCCACCATGTACAGAATCGTTGCCAATGCAGATTCGGCAATGGTCGGTGATAAAGCTACATATTACTATACACTCCGTGATGACAGCATGATCCACAGGCCGTTCAATGAGAACAATCTCAGGATGATCAGTGTTTTCGAAGAGCGGTGTGCATTTATTGAGGAGACGTACCCCGAACTTGCGGTTTATGCAAGGTCTGATGTATTGATGGCTGTGAATCATTGCGTAATAAAGATGTGTGACGAGAGGTTGTATGGTCATCCGTGTATCAAAGGACTGAAGGCATATTACAGGCGGTATGAGAAGTATTTCCTGCGGGGGATAAGTTATATGCCGGCAAAGCTTTTCTCCATTGCGGCTTACATTAACATACCTTTTGCCATGAGGCTATACCGGCTTACGGGGAAACACACAAGGTTAAATTAATCTCCTGTATCCTTCAAGGAGCGTCTCCGCCGATCTGCTCCATGGATATTGCTCCTCATAAAGCTTCCTTGCCGACGCGCTCATCTCATTCCAGTTGTTCCGCCTTGCAATGATCCTGTCGAGCGCCGAAGAGATCGGACCTTCAATATCTCCCGCAGTCACGTCTATTATCTCGCCCAATCCTTCGCGTTCGATCTCCTTGTACAGCGATCCGTTCCTGATCATGATGAGCGGCTTGCCCAGCATAAGCGCTTCGTAGAATTTATTGGGTGCGGAATATCTGTTGTTCGGGACTGACGGATCCTGCAGTGCCGTCATTATGTCGCATCGCGATTCGAGCGCGAGAATATCCCCGTAGGCAAGCGGACCATAGTAGAATATGTTCTCGTGTGAAGCGGCACACTCCTCAATAAATGGCTGAAGAACGCCGTAGCCCGCCACGTGCCATTCGATGTCTGATCTGCTCATCATGACCTTGGCCGTCTCCTTAAGGAACCTGTCGAAAACAAGCATTCCGGCATATACCACTCTCGGCCTTCCGGGAACAGATCCGCTGTTAAGCTTAAAGCTGCCTGATACCGCGGTATCTTCCGGGGTATTAAGAACAACAATGAGATCTTTTGGGTGTGAACCTGCGATCTGCAATTTACGCTCCTCACTGCAGATTATGGTCATGTCTGCACGGTTTATGAAGTTGTTCTCGGACCGTCTGATGATCCTCTTGATCAGCAGCGGAGCATTATACGAATCTGCGTAGTAATCGAATATGTCGTACACGATCTTCTTACCGAATCTTTTTGCCGCTTTGCAGGCAGGTCTTACGGTATCGTAATTAACAGCGTGGATCACATCATACTTATCACGGTTCTCAGAAAGAAACTCATATGCTCTCTTCCAGAACCTTCTCATCGGTCCGATCATGCGCTTCATTCCGCCGCCGTAGGCAGCCGGTTCGGGAATGAGATAGAAGTCGAATTCCCTGTCACGGATCCTGCGTTTCTCATGTATGACAGAGTCACCGGACAGCCCGCGGTTCCAGCCGAGCAGGAAGACCTCATGTTCTCCGGACAGAGCATACATTTCTTTCTCTATCCTGGAATCATGGTATCCGGTGTCTGATCTGATAAAGCAAATCTTCATGTGCGCCCTCTGGGTATAAGAAGTCCCGCAATGAGCCATAAGTGCATGGCGACATATGTTATGCTGTTGTTAAATAAAGCCTGTGCCAGATAGGTTATGAACATTCCGAGGAGTACCCAGGTAACGGCACGCTTCTCTCTTGAAGACTCCTTGAGAATGTTTCTGACCGCGCCTGTACCAGTATAGACCAGGAGGGCAAGGTAATTGATAAGAGCAGGAATTCCCTGCGTTACCAGAGTATGAATGTATTCACAGTGTGCCTTGTCCTTCATGTACATTCCTTCATGGAAGTCCGGAGAGGATTCGAAGACATACCCGTAGTTGTCAAGTCCCACGCCTGTAAGCCAGTTATCAGGGACAGTCTTAAGCCCCCATTTCCAGAGATACAGACGTCTGGTTCCCATCATGTCTGTATCCCCTTTTGCAACTTCCCAGTAAGATCTTACGGCAGCCTCTCTGATGTAGTCCGTGAAGAAGTATGCGGTCAGGAAGACTGCGGTATATGCTCCTGCCAGAATAAGTGCGCGCCTTATGGCAGGCACTGTTGTTTCCTTGTCTCTCCTGTACATCACGGCAAGCGATATAACGTAGAAAATTACCAGAACCAGGAACCCGACCCAGGCAAGCCTTGCTCTGCTTCCCAGCATGGTGTAGAAGAGGAAGGCGGCAATGACGGGCATTGCACATTTGAAGACCTTGGACG
>CADBNJ010000217.1 GCA_902795955.1 Oscillospiraceae bacterium | reverse complement strand
GCTATGACAAATACCGGAAGGCTCTCATCTACTGAGCCTAATCTTCAGAACATACCTGTTAGATCCGATGAGGGAGCCAGGATCAGGGCAGCATTTACGGCTCCTGAGGGAAGGGTGCTGGTAGATGCCGATTATTCGCAGATCGAACTGCGCCTTCTTGCCGCACTGTCCAAAGACAGTGACATGTGTGCAGCCTTCAGGGAGAACAAAGACGTCCATAAGATGACTGCTGTCAAGGTGTACGGATTAAGCAGTGTTGATGAAGTAACACCACGGATGAGAGCAGCCTCCAAGACGGTCAATTTCAGCATCATATACGGCATTTCCGAGTACGGGCTGTCGAATGACCTTCAGATAAGCTACAAGGAAGCTTCAGACCTCATAAAGGAGTACGAGAAGCAGTTCCCGGGTATCATGAACTTCCTTAACGACCTCAAGGAGGCAGGTGAGAGGCTGGGCTACGTGGAGACGATCTTCAAGAGGAGAAGGTATCTTAACGAGCTTAAGAGCCAGAACAGGAATGTGAGGAATTTCGGGCTGAGGGCAGCGATGAATACGCCTATCCAGGGAAGCGCTGCAGACATCATCAAGATCGCGATGAACCGCGTGTACAGAGCACTTAGGAGTGAGTGCCCTGATGCCAGGCTCGTTATGCAGGTGCACGACGAATTGATCGTTGAGTGTGACATCAGTGACAGGGACAAGGTCGCGTCACTCCTTAAGCAGCAGATGGAGTCTGCGGTATCGCTTGACATACCGCTCATTGCAGAGCCCGGCAGCGGCGATAACTGGCTGACAGCGAAGTGAGGATATCAGTATTATGTTTGTATTGGGAGTAACAGGCGGTATCGGTTCAGGTAAATCAACTGTAAGTTCGTATCTTGGAGATAAGGGACTCACGGTCATCGATGCCGATGAATTGTCAAGACAGGTGACAGACGTCGGAGGGATAGCTGTTCCCGCTATAGCCGAGGTCTTTGGCAGGAGAGCGGTGAAGGACAACGGCGCATTGAACCGTAAATATGTGTCCGGAATCGTATTCAAGGACAAGACCAAGCTCGATGTGCTGTCTTCGATCGTTCACAGATTCGTCCTGGACAAGATGGAGGAGGAAGTCGGCAAGCTCCGCACAAAGGGAACAAAATGCGTTGTGCTCGACGTGCCGATCCCTGTGAACAGATTCGTTAATATGTGTAATCAGATATGGGTAGTTACATGTGACCTGGATGTGCGTCTTGCCAGACTCAAGGACCGGGGAATGGATGCGGACGATGCCCAAAGAAGGATCGCAATGCAGATGACTGACGATGAGTATGAACAGCTGGGCGACTACAGCATAGATAATTCGGGGACGCTGGACGAGACGTATGCATCGGTTGACAAACTCATCGTGAAGGAACTGAACGGAAGGGGTATAAGGATTTGAATATCATCATTGCTTGTGTCATGGCTGCTATAGCCCTTGCAGTAATGCTGTATTTTATTATCGGCAAACCGGGCTTCATGATCCCTGCAACACGCAAATTTATAATCGCTGCGTCTGCGGTGTATCTGTCGGGAACGGTATTTTTGCTGATCATGACATTCATAAAAAAGGAACTGCCGCTGGTATTCATTATCATTGCCGAAGTATCCATACTGTCGGTGTTCCTCGTGTCTTTATTCTCGATACTGAGGATAACAAAGAACATCAAGTCGATAATGCAGGATGTGGAAGACGGAAAGATCAAGGGAGAAGCGTCTGATGAAGACAAAGACGAAGAAGACAAAGATAATTAAGCGGATACTTGCCGCATTTCTGCTGGCAGCAGCTGTCGCCGCATTGTATTTCGCAACTGCAAACCTGATAATCACCGCGTCGACCGACAGCATAATATTTGATCTCGATGAGATAACGGATCCGGAAGAGGACTGCGACTGCATAATCGTACTCGGATGCGGAATAAGAGGTGACTCGCCTTCTCTTTTCCTTAGTGACAGGCTGGACACGGCAATCGAGCTGTATAAGCGCGGATTTGCACCCAAGCTCCTCATGAGCGGCGATCACGGCAGGGAGAACTATAATGAAGTCGGTGTCATGCGCAAGTATGCCATCGAACGCGGAGTCCCGTCAGAGGATATCTTCATGGACCATGCAGGTTTCTCGACATATGAGACGATGATACGCGCCAGAGAGATATTCGGTGTTAACAAAGCAATCGTGGTCACACAGAGTTATCACATCGCAAGGTCAGTATATAACTGCAGGGCGATGGGCATAGAATGCCGCGGCGTCAGTGCAGTCCAGGGCCCATATACTGTATCTCCGTGGAATTATGTGCGCGAGAGTATTGCAAGGAGCAAAGACCTTATATGGTGCATAATAAAGCCTGCGCCCACATACGGCGGTGAGAAGATCGATATTCACGGCAACGGTGAAGTGACAGTCGATTAGATTACTGTATCCTGCGAAGATCCTTCTTATCAAGCACGGCCATAAGAGATGTCTCGGTAGTGATCTCGATTCTCGGATCGGGGAAAGCCCAGTCTTCATTGCCCTGCTTCATTGCGATGATGTTAATGTGATCGGTGCGGCGGATCTCAAGATCCTTGAGGCTGTGACCGAGCCATTTCTCTTTGGGCTTGATCTCAACCATGCACAGGTTGCCTTCGATGTCGATATAGTCGATAACGCGCCCTGATGCCAGGATCTTCGCAGTGCGGATGCCGCTCTCCTCTTCAGGATCGATGAGCTTGTCTACGCCTATCTTTGAGAGAATGGATGACATTCTCTCAGATGAGGTCTTGGCCATTACGTACCCCACGCCTTTCTCCTTGGCAATAGCGACGGACATAATGGAGGCTTCGAGGTTGGATCCCATCGACACGACGACCACGTCGAGATTGCCGAGTCCGAGATCATTGAGTTCCGCTTCATTTGCAAGGTCTGCGCATACCGCGGAGTTAACCTTGGATGAGAACTCTTCTATAACTGTTCTGTCCCTGTCTGCGACGAGCACATCAGCGCCGAGCTTATACATGTTCTCGGCAAGACTCCTGCCGTATTTTCCAAGTCCCAGAATACCGATCGATAAACCCATAATAAGTCTCCTATCCTACATAAAATTTGCCGTGGGCATAATTCGTTTTTTTGTGTGAGGGCTTCACGTTGGTGAAGAAGATAGCCAGTGATATAGGCCCGATACGTCCGAGATACATCGTGATTATTATCAGGACCTTGCCGATGACGTTGAGCTCGGGTGTCAGTCCTCTGCTGAGTCCGACGGTTGCTATTGCACTGAAAGTCTCAAAAAGAGCATCTACTATATTTGTATCGTTGGTGGCAAGTATCAGCATGGTAACCAATACAACGACGGTAAGGCTGACAGATACTATGGCCATGGCTTTCCTAACCGTGTTTGCAGATATCTTCCTGTTGAATATAACCGATTCTTTCCTCTGCCCTGCAAATGATACTACGTTAAGGAAAACGATGAACATCGTTACTGTCTTGACGCCGCCTGCGGTCCCGATAGGCGATCCTCCGATAAACATCATTGCATACCCCAGGAGCACTGATACCGGCGACAATCCGCTCTGCGGAACACTTGCAAATCCCGCTGTCCTGAAGGTAACCGACTGGAAGAAGCTGTTGAGTATCTTGCCTCCCAAAGACATATTGCCCATAGTCTCGGGATTGTTGTATTCGGCCGGGAACACAATGGCTGCGCCTGCTACGATGAGGGAGAAGGTGAGAATGAGAACAAGCTTGCTGTGAGGGGAAAGCCTCGAGCAGATACTTCTTATCGAGAAGCGGTTCTTAATTCCGTATCTCGTAACATCGGTCACATCGAACCAGACTACATATCCCAGACCACCCAGTACGATCAGGATCATCGTGATTATCAGGACGCCGGGATTTGAATTATATCCGATGAGACTGTCCGGCCCTATTATGTCCATACCGGCATTACAGAAAGCGGATATGGACGTAAAAACAGATACCCATGTGCCTTTGGCGATCCCGAACCTGGGTACGAATTCAAAAAGGTAGCAGCATGCCCCGACACCTTCCACGATGAAAGTCCACCTGAAGATCCTTATAAGAAACCTCAGAAGACCGTTGCCTGTATCAAAGTTCATTGCGTCAACCAGGAGCTGTCTGTCTTCGATCGAGAAACGCCTTCTCAGTGCGATCATCACCATTGATGTGAACGATATGATGCCGAGACCGCCGAGCTGGATGAGTATAAGTATCACTGCCTTGCCGAACAGGCTCCACGTCGAGAACGTATCTACGACAACAAGCCCGGTAACGCACGTGGATGTTGTTGCCGTGAACAGGGATGTGACAAGTCCCTGGCTCTCACCTGTTGCGGACGCCGGGGGAAGCATCAGAAGGAATGTTCCGAATAGTATCGCGAGGAGGAAACTGACGGGAATAAGCTTGGCAGGTGAGATCCTCAGCCTGCCTTCCTTGTATACGTGTTTGCCGTCAATTGTAAAGTCACCCAACCTCTTCATCGGATATATTATAAGTATAATTTACAAATATGTCAGCAGGTTATACGTTGAATCTGAACAGGACAACGTCGCCATCCTTCATTACATATTCCTTGCCCTCGGATCTTACGAGACCCTTCTCCTTGGCTGCGTTATATGTTCCGCACTTCATGAGATCGTCGAAAGCAACCACCTCGGCTCTGATGAATCCTCTCTCAAAGTCGGAGTGGATCTTGCCTGCGGCCTGGGGAGCCTTGGTTCCGTTCTTTATCGTCCATGCGCGGACTTCCTGGGGACCTGCCGTGAGGTAGGAGATGAGTCCCAGCAGCTTATACGATGCCTGGATCATCTTGTCGAGACCTGCGCAGTCAAGACCTAAGTCCTCGAGGAACATCTCTCTGTCCTCGGGATCGAGCTGTCCTAATTCATCCTCGATCTTGGCGGAGATTACAACGACTTCGGCACCCTGGGCTGATGCGATCTCCCTGACCTTCTGAACATAAGGGATATCGGGATTCTTGATATCGTCCTCTGCGATGTTGGCGCAGAAGAGGACAGGCTTAAGTGATATGAGCTGGCAGTCGCGGAGGAGGAGCTGTTCGTCCTCGTCAAATTCAAGGCT
>CADBNJ010000216.1 GCA_902795955.1 Oscillospiraceae bacterium | reverse complement strand
TTAGGCTACAAGTCGACGGCAATGCACTGCTATCTGGCTTCCGGCTGGCAGCGCCCCAGAGTGTATCCGCTCCTCGGCTTCCAGAACATGATGTTCATCGATGACTTCGAGAAGACGGATGCCGATTATTTCAGGAACTATCTGTCTGACCAGAAGGCGTACGAGAACCTTGTTAAGGTGGCTACATCAGGCAACGGCCAGAAGACACTGACTTTCCTTGCCACGATGCAGAATCACGGCGGGTATCAGGATGCTTTCGATAACTTCCCGGTAACACAGTATGTAACGCGTTCGTTCACGGGTGACCTGTTCCCGGTCAACAACTACATCAACCTTGTTATGGAGTCTGATAAGGCTCTGAAGTGGCTCCTTGAGACATTGAGCAAGGAAGAGGAGAAGTACTGCGTCGTTATCTTCGGCGACCATCAGCCCCAGATAAGCGGATTCACGAATAACATGGCTCCCGGAAAGAATTCAAGCTGGTGTGTTCCTTATATCATCTGGACGAACTACGAGATGGATCAGGATCTCTACAACAACCAGTTTGAGGGCAAGGGCTACAAGTATACATCCCTGAACTATCTTGCACTTGACGTCATGAAAGCGGCAAATATCGATATGCCGGCATATTTCAAGCTTATAGACAGTACCAGAGGAGAGGTTCCCTGCATCAATGCCACTGGTTATTATTCCACGGCACTCGGCAAGTTCCTCACTATCGATAGTGTTCAGGATCCGGCTGACGAGCAGGCTCTGTCAACGATCCGCAAGCTGCAGTATTCGTTCATCTTCGATGATAAGACAAACGGATTTGAGAATGCGCTTCAGAATACTATAGATAACGTAAAGAACAGCAGATAATACCGCACATTAAGGAGGTCTCTTATGGCAGTCAAGATCATTACCATCAGCAGAATGTTCGGAAGCGGGGGAAGGACCGTCGGCAAGCGTCTTGCCGATGAGTTAAAGTTCGAGTATTTCGACAGGGAGATAATAGACAGGATTGCCGGAGAGACGGGATTCTCCAAGGATTATATAGCTGCCAACAGTGAGTATGCACCCGGCAAATCCATATTCTCTTACAGCTTTGAGGCTGCAGCAACACCCGGAGTCATGAACGGCATGACGACAGCGGATTACCTCTACTCAGTTCAGCGCAAGAAGGTTCTGGAGATTGCCAACTCAGGTCATAACTGCATTATCGTAGGACGATGTGCCGACTACATCCTCAAGGAATTTGACAATGTGCTCAATGTGTTCATCTATGCGGATCTCGAGTTCCGCAAGAGAAGGATCGTTGAGACATACGGCGAGAGTGACACCAAGCCGGAGAAGCGCGTCATCGACAAGGACAAGAAGAGAGCCGCTAACTATAAGCACTTCACTGACCGCGAGTGGGGCAAGGCAGGCAACTACGATATCTGCCTCAACAGCGGATATCTCGGCATTGATAAGTGTGTTGAGATCATTAAAGATATTGTATTGAGCAAGTAAGCCGTATATAATTACGGCACATGGGGCATTAGCTCAGCTGGGAGAGCGCTACGCTGGCAGCGTAGAGGTCACGGGTTCGAGCCCCGTATACTCCACCAGGAAGCCCGCAAAGCCAGTAGATATGGCGTTGTGGGCTTTTTTGACGTTTCCTGAATTGTTCTGAAAGATAGTGTATAATCATTAGTATGAGGTGTCACATATGAATAGATCCTTTACGAGAGAAGAAAACAGAGTTGCTTTAGCGAAGGCAATTGCTTCGAATGCTGTAGAAGGTATCATTGTTGATGCCGATGTTGCACTAATGTGTGAAAAACTGTTGAATAACGAGATCTCATGGCCAGAATATCTTAATTATGCAAAGAGTAAATATATGAGGACAGATTAATGGGATATACATTGGATCCGATAGAAGATGGATGCTACGAGGGAACCACATGTCTGATTAACAAATTAGATATCAGAGATGAGGATATTCTGGCGAAAATGGAAATGGCGATAGTTACTCCCAAGATGGCTGATCTTGAGCGGTATATCGGATCTAATACTTTGAATTTTGATTATTATAGAGAGATTCATAGGTATTTGTTTTGCGATCTTTATGATTGGGCAGGGCAAGTGCGTACTGTCAATATTTCGAAGAAGGGTTTCAGTTTTGTTGATCATGAAAGAATCGAGAGCATATCTAATGCAGTTTTTTCACGCTTGACTGAAAAGCAATATCTGGTAGGAGTGACGAGAGACGTTTTTTTGTCAGAGATTGTTCATTTTTATGATGTAACAAACCGTCTTCATCCTTTTCGCGAAGGTAATGGCAGGACACAACGTATTTTTATTTCGCATCTCGCTCAAAATGCAGGGTTTAATCTGGATTTTTTGTCTATGGATCACGATGAACTAATGATTGCTACGATACAATCTGCGCAAGGCGTTTATGATGTGTTGTTCAGGCTCTTTGATTCTCATTTGAAAAAATTTGATATAAAACCGGATAGATCAAAGCGATATCCCGGCGACGATGCCCGTTAAGTGCTCTTAACGAGAAGAGTCTGTCTTATTGTGTACCCAGATAATGTGACCACTTCTTTATACTTAAGGGGTTCGAGATTTGTTGCATTTGCTCCACTAGGAAGCCCGCAGACGCGTA
>CADBNJ010000215.1 GCA_902795955.1 Oscillospiraceae bacterium | reverse complement strand
TCCGAAGGATTATACGGTTTGGGATCCTGTGGTACAACAGGTGCTTCTTCAGGTTCCTCCTCAAAGCCGTCATCATTCTCCATCAGCTTTACGTCATCGGAATATGGATAGAACGTTACTTCTGCACCGCAGTAAACGCATCTTCCGATGAGCGGCATCTTGGTCGATTCCTGTATAGGCTTGCCGCATCTCGGGCAGGCCACCCTTGTATAGTAATTGTGTCCCTGCTTGCGCCTGTCAACAAGCTCATCCATCTTCTTGTACAGCATCTCCCTGGTGATGCCGTTATCCTGCAGCAGTTCCCACATGGCATTTGTGATCATGTCGAGTCTCGACAGAAGATTCCCCAGTTCATCGAGTTCTCTGGCCTGATTCATCATGCGGCTGGACATCCGTGCATCCTTGAACGCATCATCTATCTGCTGCATGTGGTTATAACTACCCCTTGCCATATCCTGTTCCTCCTTGTTTTATTGTGCCTGAACCGCAGTCATCGCCACCGTGTTGACAATGTCATCAACGGAGCATCCGCGGGACAGATCGTTACACGGCTTAGCCAATCCCTGGAGCACCGCGAAACACTCAGCTCCCGCGATCCTCTGCGTAATCTTATACCCGATATTCCCAGCCTGCAGATCCGGGAAGATAAGCACATTGGCTCTTCCCTCCACAGGGCTTCCCTTAGCCTTGGACGCCGCAATCTCCGGAACGAGCGCCGCATCGAGCTGAAGCTCACCGTCAAGTATAAGACTCGGAGCGATCTGATGCGCGATCTCCGTCGCCTGCTGCACCTTAGTAACGAGCTCGTGCTTTGCCGACCCCTTGGTAGAGAACGACAGAAGCGCCACTCTCGGCTCCTCTATGTCACAGAGCGCCCTTGCCGTATCAGCAGCAGACACTGCAATGTGCGCCAGTTCCTCCGCCGTAGGATTAGGCATTACCACACAGTCCGCATAAACGAGCAGACCGTTCTCACCGAGTGACTTGTTAGGACAGTCCATCAGGAAGCTGGAAGACACAACCTTCATTCCCGGCTTCGTCTTGATGATCTGAAGTGCGGGCCTCAGCATATCGCCCGTCGTGTGTACAGCACCCGATACAAGTCCGTCGGCATCTCCGGTCTTGACCATCATGATGCCGTAATACATCGGATCAGCGACCAGATTCTTCGCATCTTCCTCAGTCACTCCCTTCGCCTTGCGCAGCTCATAAAGCTCCGCGGCATACTGCGCTGCCTTATCGCTTGTAACGGGATTGATTATCTCAATGCCCTCAGCATCTATCTTAGCAGGATCTCCGAGCAGGACCGGAACTGCAAGTCCCTCTGCCTTGATTATCTTCGCGGCAGCGACAGTTCTCTCTTCCTCACCCTCGGGAAGCACGATCCTCTTGATATCCTTCTTTGCCTTCATCTTGATTGTGTCGATCAAGCTCATATAGTTGCACCACCTGTTTTAAAAAGTCACGTTTATTTTATCACAATATGGAACCCGTAACAGGATTGCATCCGGATTCTCCGCGAAAGAACGCCGGCGCAGAACGCCGGTGGCGTTATGAGAGAGGAGAATTCTGGCAGGATTACGTCCGGATTCTCCGCAGAAGAACGCCGGTGGCGTTATGGGAGAGGAGAATTCTGGCAGGATTGCGTCCGGATTCTCCGCAGAAGAACGCCAGTGGCGTTATGGGAGAGGAGAATTTTGGTCGGATTACGTCTGGATTCTCCGCGAAAGAACGCCGGTATACTGCACAGGCAGAGCAGATCTGCTCACTCCGGTCGTCAAAGTCACCATCAGTGAAGCCCGCAACAGCTTGCGAGCGGACTTCCGCCAGCATACCGGGCACCCAAGTCATCACCCGTATTAGTTCAATGCCCTGCCCCGGAAATGCTTTGAGCACGAGCGGGCATATACGCAAAAAATAATGCACACACTCACCCCCGCGAAGTGCGACTGAGTTCCGGGGCAGCGGCTTTGAGCTTCTTGTCCGATTAATGGTAACACCACTGTGATAGAATTAAGGCATGATCTCAAGACGGGAGGCACACATCATGACAGTCGCTCAGGCCAGAAGGATAATCGACGATTTCGACAGGAAGAATGTTCATAGCGAAGATGAGGAATTCATGTTCATTGAGGCATGCGAGTATCTCATTGGCGAGACTCACGATCCGCGGCTCATGATGCATCTGGGCGGATATTATTACGAACTGCGGAATTTCGATCTGGCGCTCAAATATTATGAGATGGCTTCCGCACTTCACTACGATGACGCGGATGAGTGCCTCGGATACATCTGGTATTATGGCAGGACGGGACAGAAGGATTATGAGAAGGCATTCCGTCATTTCAAGGCGGCGGCGGACCGCGGCAATATCGTTGCGCGGTATAAGGTGGCCGACATGTACAAGAACGGCTATTATGTCGATAAGGATTACGGGGAATATAAGCGCATCATCAGGGAGCTTTATCCGGAGATAAAGGGAGCGGCTAATGTTTTCGCGCCGCTGCCGGAGATCTATACGAGGCTGGCGCACATCGAAGCCGAGGAGGGCAACGAAGATGAGGCGTGTGAACTGTATCTTTATGCCAAGGACTTCCTGGCGCAGAGGATCAGGTACAACGCATTCTTCGGGAATCTCAACATTATGAAGTGGCTGATACAGGACCTCTATAAGCTCATGGAGCCTGACAGGGATAACATCGATCTGTACGATCTGTACTACTATCTGGAGAAGCCGGTGAAGATATCGTTCAAGTACATGGACAGGACATATCATGTGGAGTGCGTGAACGAGGACGGGGAGAATGTCATCAGATTTGAAGACAAGTGGTTCAGGTCGGTTGACGATTTCTTCAGGAAAGCAAAGATCGGCGGCAAGCTGCTGACAGACATATATCGAAGACTTAACGGTTTTGAGATAGAATGAAGATATGGAACTGGTCACGGTAACACTGGGCGATTATCCGCAGTACGAAGAACTGCTTATCAGGCGCGATAACCTGGATAAGGAGGCGTGTCTCTACGGGCTGAGATATGAGGCAGTCTTCGGAAGGTATATCGAGGAGCTGTTCTCCCTCAAGATCGACGCCATCAGGCTGAAGAAGCTGATACGCTACGCACAGATGGCCGTCAACCGCGGCAGGACGCCGGACTTTGATGACATAGAGGGACGCGTATCCGGCGAGATGAGTGATTACAATATCCGCCTTCAGCAGATGATCCGGGAACATGAGGCTGCACGTAATGCGAAGACTGTCAGTGAACAGGAGTATCAGAAGATCAGGACCATTTACCGTAATATCGCCAAGCTGATCCACCCGGATATCAACAGCATCACTTCTGAATGTGAAGAACTTACTGATCTGTGGAACAGGGTATGTGTCGCTTACAAATGCAACAGTCTCAAGGACCTTGAAGAACTCGAAGTGCTGGTTAACGGTGTCCTCGCAGCCAAGGGGCTCGAGCATATGAACGTCGTTATCCCCGACATCAATGAGAAGATCGAACAGCTGAAGGCAGAGATCAGGAAGATAACAACTACGGATCCGTACATGTACAAGTACTTTCTCGATGACGAGGATGCGGTCGAAGAGAAAACCGGAGAGTACAACAAAGAGATTGAAGAATACTATACATATATCGATAACCTGAGGGATATGTATAAGGGACTTGGAGGTGAATGGAATGTCCGATGAATTATCTGTCGTCAACAGCGGGCTGATGAATCTCGTCAAGGATAGCGGGATCGGTGATGTCATCAAGCCTCTCACCAAAGAGATACATCTGTTCGATGCATTCGTATCGGGAACATCAAGACTCAAGGACGCGTCTGTTCTCGATAATATCAGCATAGGCGGCAAGCTTAAGATGCGCCGCGAGGACAACAAATTCGACAGCAATGCGATCGTATTCCTTGATCATGATAATAATAAGATCGGATACGTTCCCGAGAAAGACAACGTGGTCTTTGCGCGTCTCCTCGACGCGGGCAAACTTCTGTCGGCAACCGTTACCGGAATCGAACGCAAGGGAAGCTTCACCAAGATATCAGTGAGCATTTTCCTCGTGGATATCTGAATTCCCGCGTCCAATTGAAGAAGCCGCCCCGGCGGGCGGCTTCGCGTGGATCAGATATTAATATCAGTACTTAGGCTCGAGCAAACCGTAGTTGCCGTCCTGCCTCTTATATATTACACACACCGACTGGATCTGAGAATCAAGATAGACGAAGAAATTATGTCCCAGCATCTCCATCTGAAGGATAGCATCCTCAGTGGACATGGGTCTGAGATCGAACTCCTTACGCCTTGTGATCTTGGACTCAACTTCATTCTCGATGTCGAAATCTGCTGCACCGTCATCCTCAAGCAGGTTCACGATCTGCGGATACTCCTTCTTCTTCTTGAGGAACTTTGTCTTCTGCTTCCTGATCTGAGACTCGAGCTTATCTACTGTCTTGTCAACTGCGTTGAGGATCTCCTCGTCCGCAGCCTCAGCTCTGAAGATCTTGCCGTCTGCCTTCAGTGTAAGCTCTACTACAACCTTCTTGCCTTCGGGTCTGATACGAACATTCATCGTACCTTCATCACCAAAGTACTTGTTAAACTTCGATATCTTGTCAGTGATCTTCTTTGTGAGCCTCTCACCTATCTTGATACCGTTACCCTGTGTCGTGATCTTCATAAAATCACTCCTTTCCGTACAGTTACTTTGGGAAGATCCGAATGAGGATCTTCATAATTTAATTATACGTATTCCACGCCAAAATAGTATTAACTATGTGTAACAATTCTCGTGCAGATTTTTGAGGTTTTCGACGATTGGGTATATACTTGTAAACATGACGGAATTATTGATCAGACTCTTCATTCACCGTGACAGTGACGGTACCGCTTCGCGTCAGGAATACGGCGTTCTGGCAGGTGTTGTCGGCATTTGCTGCAACATCCTTCTGACGGCTTTCAAGATCGTTACGGGAATCGTGACCGGAGCCGTATCCATAGCGACTGATGCTGTCAACAACCTGTCTGATGCAATATCCTCCATAATCACTCTGGTCGGCTTCAAGATCACGGGCAAGCCGGCTGACAGGGAGCATCCTTACGGGCACGGAAGAGCGGAGTATCTGACCGGGTTTATCGTTGCGGCCGCAGTAATTGCGGTTGCGCTCACTCTTCTCAAGGAATCAGTCTCCAACATCTTCAGCCCGGATGAACTTGACGTCAGCATCACTACGATAATCATCCTGATCGTATCCATCTTGATCAAGCTGTGGATGTCACTCTTCTACACCAAGATCGCGGGCAAGATCAATTCCGAAGCCATGATGGCGACGGCAGTCGATTCGAGATCCGACTGCATAACAACCGGGATGGCGCTGATCGCCGTGGTCGTCATGCTCGTCTGGAACATAAACATCGACGG
>CADBNJ010000214.1 GCA_902795955.1 Oscillospiraceae bacterium | reverse complement strand
CCGCAGGTTTTGGCGCCGGGTCGTGCACCTGAAAACCATCACTCAGCAAGACGCGGGCGCCAAAACCGAGGACTGAAGCGAGCAAGACTGCTGCAGGCGCCTTCAGATCTCAATACTCCCGCTAAACACCTTTTCGCAATTCCCGGTCATGAAGACGGCGTCATCAGTATAATTTACGACAAGCTCCCCGCCGCGGAGGATGACGCGGATGTCTTCACCCTTGGGGCAGTAGCCGTTGAGGCAGGCTGCGACGACGGACGCGCACGCACCGGTGCCGCAGGCCAGCGTCTCGCCGGAGCCGCGCTCCCAGACGCGCATCTTCAGTGTGTGTGAATCGATAACCTTGACGAATTCCGTATTGACCCTCTCGGGGAACAGCTTATCCGTCTCAAATACAGGCCCTGTTTTCTCGAGATTGAGGACATCAACCAGGTCAGTAAAGACGACCGCATGAGGATTGCCCATGGATACGCAGGTGATGTTGTATGAAGATCCTCCGATCGTGACGGGACGGTTAACGACTGTGTCGCCGTCAAGTGCTACGGGGATCTGCGAAGGTGCAAGCTCAGCTTTGCCCATGTCGACCTTGACGCGGACGACCTCATCACCCAGCGTCATCAGTTCGAGCTTCCTGATCCCGCTCTTTGTCTCGACAGTCATGTGCTTGCGCTTATGGCCTGCAACATCGTACATGTACTTGCCGACGCAGCGGATGGCATTGCCGCACATCCTGCCCTCGGAACCGTCGAGATTGTACATGATCATACGGCAGTCTGCCACGCGTGAAGGGGCGATCAAGACGATGCCGTCGCCGCCTACGCCGAAGTGTCTGTCTGACATGTAAACCGACAGAGACTCAGGCGACGCTACCATCTTCTCGAGGCAGTCGATGTAGATGTAGTCGTTGCCGCAACCCTGCATCTTCGTGAAGTTGATAGTCTTGCGCTTCTCGCGCATGTTGTTGATATCAACGAGCTCGGTGTTTATCTCGCTGTACCTGCTCATGAGGCTGTCCGCCAGAGCATCGGCCGTGTCGATGGCGGTCAGGCAAGGAATTCCCAGCATTACGGCACGGCGGCGGAGCTTGACTGAATCCCTTGCGGGAAGACGTCCCTTGGCCGACGTGGAGATGATATAGTTCACGCGTCCGCTCTCCAGGAGTGTCATGGTGTTGTCGGTATCGGATTCGTGTATCTTATGGACGGTCTCGACTGAGAGGCCGGCGTCGCGCAGGGCAACAGCATTTCCCGCGGTTGCAAAGAGCTCGAATCCCAGTGACGCGAACTTCTTGGCAACCTCCACTATCTCAGATTTGTCGGAGTTGCGGACGGAGATCAATACACCGCCGTGCTTGTACATCTTGTAGCCGGCTGCCACGAGACCTTTGAACAATGCTTCCGACAGATTGCGCCCCACGCCCAGGACTTCGCCGGAGGACTTCATCTCGGGACCGAGCTGCGTATCGACGCATGTCAGTTTCTCACAGGAGAATACGGGAACCTTGACGCACGTATAAGGTGACTGCCTGTAGAATCCGACACCGTAATCCATGTCGGCAAGCCTCTCACCGAGCGACACCCTGATCGCACAGTCTACCATCAGAACGCCCGTTACCTTGCTCATGTAAGGGACGGTTCTTGATGCACGGGGATTGACCTCGATGACGTAGATCTGATCGTCCTTGACGATGTACTGGATATTCACGATGCCGATCGATGCCAGCCCTTCGCACAGCGCCTTTGTCGTATCGACCAGCCTCTTTGCCATGCGGTCGTAGATATGCTTTGCCGGGTATACCGCGATCGAATCTCCTGAATGGATTCCGGCTCTCTCGATATGCTCCATGATGCCCGGAATGAGGACATCGTGTCCGTCGTATATCGCATCGACCTCGATCTCGCGGCCCTGGATATACTTATCTATCAGAACGGGGTTCTCGATCCCCTGTGCGAGGATGATATCCATATACTCGTTCACATCCTCGTCATGGAAGGCGATGGTCATATTCTGACCGCCAAGCACGTAGGAAGGACGCAGCAGGATCGGGTACCCCAGCGTATGCGCCGCCTCCAGCGCCTCTTCCTTTGTAAGCACGGAGAATCCCTTCGGTCTTGCGATCCCCAGCCTCTCCAGAAGCGCGTCGAACCTCTCCCTGTCTTCTGCCATGTCGATCGAATCCGCAGACGTTCCGATGATGTTTATGTTGTTCTGCGCCAGCGTTTTGGTAAGCTTAATGGCCGTCTGCCCGCCGAAAGCAACGACAACTCCCACCGGCTTCTCCTGTCCGATGATATTGAGCACATCCTCAGGTGTCAGCGGCTCGAAATAAAGCCTGTCTCCGGTATCAAAATCAGTCGACACTGTCTCGGGATTGTTGTTTATTATGACCACCCTGTAGCCCAGGTCTCTCAGTGCGTGAACGCAGTGGACAGCTGCGTAGTCGAACTCTATTCCCTGCCCTATCCTGATAGGACCGGAGCCGATGACTATGACCGTATCCCTGTCACTGTCCGGCTCCGAACCGGCTTCATTCTCGCCGCCTGATACCGTGCAGTTATAAGTCGCATAGAAATACGGCGTGACTGCTTCGAACTCGCCGGCGCACGTATCTACCATCTTGTATGTCACCTGTGCCGACTGCTTATAGTCTGCCACTGATGCACCTGATATCCTCTCAATGGCACTATCCGTGAATCCGAGTTTTTTGCCTTTGACATACAGTTCATCATCTATTGTGACGGCCGGGTCACCGATGGTCTTCTCGTAACTTACCAGGTTCCTGATCTTGCTGAGGAACCAGTTGTCGATCATGGTGACGGCGTGTATCTCATCGATTCCGAACCCTCTGTACAGACCTTCGGCAACGTAGAACAGACGCTCGTCGGTAGTGCGGCCGATACCGGCCCTTATCTCGTCGTCAGACGCGTCCCTGAGCTTGGGAAGTCTCAGTGTGTCAGCCGATATCTCAGCGCCCCTTACAGCCTTCATCAGGGCGCTCTCGAAGGAGTCGGATATGGACATTACTTCGCCCGTCGCCTTCATCTGCGTGCCGAGATCTCTCTTGGCATAGACGAACTTGTCGAACGGCCACTTTGGGAACTTGACTGCAACGTAATCAAGGGCAGGCTCAAATGCCGCATAAGTGTTGCCGGTAACAGCATTGCGGATCTCATCGAGGCGGTATCCCAGGGCTATTTTCGTAGCGACTTTTGCAATGGGGTAACCCGTCGCCTTGGAGGCAAGTGCGGACGATCTCGATACACGCGGATTGACCTCGATGACCGCATACTCGAACGACGTCGGATGAAGTGCAAACTGGCAGTTGCAGCCGCCCTCCACTCCGAGCGCTTCAATGATGTTAAGCGATGCCGACCTCAGCATCTGGTATTCTTTGTCGGACAGAGTTACCGCAGGTGCTATGACTATGCTGTCACCCGTATGAACTCCCACGGGATCGAGATTCTCCATGGAGCAGACAGTGATGACATTGCCTGACTTGTCGCGGATGACCTCGAACTCGATCTCTTTCCAGCCGGATATACATTTCTCGATGAGGACCTGAGTGATAGGTGACAGTGCGAGTCCGTTGCGTGCGGTCTCGTGGAGTTCCTCAGGCGTGGAAGCGATGCCGCCGCCGGAGCCGCCCAAGGTGAACGCCGGTCTTACGATTACCGGGTACCCTATCTCCGCGGCAAATCCCAGTGCGGAATCCACGTCGTTTACGACCTTGGAGGGAATGCAGGGCTGGCCTATGCTCTCCATCGTATCCTTGAAGATCTGGCGGTCCTCCGCCTTGTCGATACACTCGGGCGATGACCCCAGAAGCCTCACGCCGTTGCGCGCCAGGAACCCGTCTTTGGCAAGCTCCATGCAGAGCGTCAGCGCAGTCTGCCCGCCGAGACCCGACAATATCGCATCAGGTCTCTCCGTCTCGATGACGCGCTTGACGGTCTTAAGCGTCAGCGGCTCGATATAGATCTTATCCGCCATCCACTTGTCGGTCATTATCGTGGCAGGGTTCGAATTGATGAGGACTATCTCGATCCCGTCCTCACGGAGGGCGCGGCACGCCTGCGTTCCCGCGTAGTCGAACTCCGCAGCCTGTCCTATTACTATGGGACCTGATCCGATCACCAGAACTTTACGAATACTTTTATCCAGCGGCATGATCAATCCCTCCCCTCATTCATCATGTTTATGAACTCATCGAACAGGAAGTCCGTATCCTTCGGACCTCCGCACGCCTCCGGATGGAACTGCACCGAGAAGACAGGCTTGTTCTTATACCTTATCCCTTCGTTTGTTCCGTCGTTGACATTGACAAATAGCTCCGATGCAATGCCGGCATCGATCGACTCGGCCACCACCGCATATCCGTGATTCTGGGAGGATATATATACCCTGCCTGTCTCCAGATCCTTCACAGGATGGTTTGCGCCTCTGTGACCGTATTTGAGCTTGGTCGTCCTGAATCCGTGAGCCAAAGCAAGGAGCTGGTGCCCGAGGCAGATCCCCATCGTGGGAATTCCCGTCTTATCCAGCTCCTGAAGAGTTGCTATCGTCACCTTATTATCCTCGGGATCCCCCGGCCCGTTGCTTATGAATATACCGTCAGGCTTGACTTCCAGTATATCTGCAGCGCTGCTCGACGCAGGGAAAAGATACACCTTGCATCCCCTCTTATTGAGGCTTCTTACTATGTTCTCCTTGACGCCGCAGTCTATCATTGCCACGGTCAGTCTGTTCTCATCCGGATCGTGTTCCTCCACCGAAGAAACAGTCACGGAACTCACCGGATCTGTGATCTTATAGGACGCTATGGCGGCAAGTGCTGCCGCCGTGCCGGACGGATAAGAATCCGTAATAAGGCCGTTCATTACGCCTCTCGTCCTGAGCACCCTGGTAAGTGCTCTCGTGTCGATCCCCTTAAGTCCCGGGATACCGTGTGACTTGAGATATTCATCGAGTGTCAGCTGACATCTGAAGTTCGACGGCTCTTCACACGCCTCCCTGACTATGTAAGCCGACACGCTCGGGACCTCTCCCTCTCGGTCTTCCGGGATCACACCGTAGTTGCCGATCAGCGGGAAAGTCTGGACAACTGTCTGACCCTTGTAGCTCTTATCCGTCAGCGTCTCAAGATACCCCGTCATCGCCGTCGTGAAGACTATCTCCGACAGCACATCACACGGTCCGGGAGCGCCAAAGGCCTCCCCCTCAAAAACATCCCCGTTCTCCAAAACCAAATACCGCTTCATTTACCATAACCTCACATCATATTGGAATATCCCATTAGGTACTTATCTACTTCCCTTGCGCAATCCCTGCCTTCACGAAGTCCCCAGACAACCAGCGACTGGCCTCTTCTCACATCGCCTGCCGCAAATACCTTGTCCCTCGTCGTCCTGTGATCCTCTGCAGATGCCTTGATATTGGATCTCGCATCTGTCTCCACGCCGAACGACTCGGCTATGTATCCCTCGGGACCCAGGAACCCTGCGGCGATCAGGACCATCTGAGCCGGAATGATCTTCTCCGATCCTTCGATCAGGTTCATCTTCATGCGACCGTCTCCGCCCTTCTGCCAGTCGATCTTTACAGTCTCGACTCCCGTCAGTCTGCCGCTTCCGTCCCTGACAAAGCTCTTTACGGTCGTCTCATACACGCGGGGATCCTTCCCGAAGACGGCGATCGACTCCTCCTGACCGTAATCGGTCTTCAATACCTTCGGCCACTCCGGCCAGGGGTTATTCTCCGCGCGCTCCTCCGGCGGCATCGGCATCATTTCGAGCTGCGTTACCGATTTGCAGCCGTGCCTGATGCATGTTCCGACACAGTCATTGCCCGTGTCACCGCCTCCGATGATAACGACATCCTTATACTTGGAGCTGATGTAATCTGTCTCTGTTATGTTGGCTGACAGCATCTTGCGTGTCGTGGATGAGAGGAAATCGACAGCGAAATAAATACCGTCTCCTTCTCTTCCCGGTGCATTGATATTGCGCGGATTGCGTGATCCGCACGCCAGCACCACCGCATCATATCCGTCAATGATGCTCTGTGCAGTAACATCTCTGCCCACGTCAGTATTGAACCTGAATTCCACTCCCTCGGACTCCATGAGACTGACCCTTCTCTGAATGATCTTTTTCTCGAGTTTCATGTTGGGAATACCATACATGAGAAGTCCGCCCGCCCTGTCGTCTCTCTCGAACACGGTCACGGAATGACCTCTCCTGTTGAGCCAGTGTGCAGTGGACAGACCTGCAGGACCGGAGCCTATCACGGCTACTCTCTTTCCGCTCTTTTTGGCGGGTATCTCGGGCTTTACATGACCTGTCTTGAATCCTCTCTCGATTATCGCATATTCGTTGTCGCGCACGGTCACGGCATCCCCGTTGAGACCGCATGTACATGCTTTCTCGCAGAGCGCCGGACACACTCTGGAAGTGAACTCCGGGAAAGGATTTGTCATGGTCAGCCTGTCGCACGCCTCGTTCCAGAACCCCTTATAGAGAAGGTCGTTCCAGTCGGGACAGAGATTGTTCAGAGGACACCCTGACACCATGCCGCAGATCGGTTTGCCGAACTGGCAGAAAGGTACGCCGCAGTCCATGCACCTGGCTGCCTGCTTCCTTCTCTCATCATCCGGCAGCGGTGTGTGGAATTCATTGTATGACTTGATCCTCTCCATCGGATCAAGTCCGCTGTTTCCGACCCTTCCATATTCCATAAAACCTCCTGTTTTACCCATATGGATCACCCGTTTACCCTTTCCTGGAAAGCTCTGATCTTTGCTTCGTCCTCATCAAGACCTTCGCTCCTGTATTTCGCGATCGCAGCCATCATCGCCTTGTAATCATGAGGCACGACCTTCTTGAACTTGTGCACATATTCGTCAAAGTTATTAAGGATCGTCTGACCAAGGTGTGACGACGTCCTCCTGACATGCTCTTCTATCAGATCCTTCAAGACCTTCCTGTCAGCTTCCTCCGTGATCCTTGAGAACCCTACGAGGGACTTGTTGAGCTTGGTGTACAGATCGTTCTCTTCATCGAGAACATACGCGATACCGCCGCTCATTCCCGCAGCGAAATTCTTACCCACCGTTCCGAGGATAACGGCAACGCCGCCGGTCATGTACTCGCATCCGTGATCGCCCACACCCTCGCAGACGACCGTTGCACCGGAATTCCTTACGCAGAATCTCTCGCCGGCCACACCGTTGATGAACGCCTTGCCTGACGTCGCACCGAAGAGCGCAACATTGCCCGCGATTATGTTCTCATCAGCTCTCAGCTTGAAATGTTCCGGTGCAGACAGGCTCAATATACCTCCCGACAATCCCTTGCCGAAGTAATCATTCGCATCGCCTTCAACATTGATCGTAAGACCGTTCGGAATGAATGCGCCGAAGCTCTGCCCTGCCGATCCCTTGCAGTTGACCGTGAACAGATCATCTTCAAGTGTGTCGGCATACCGGCGCGATATCTCCGCGCCGAATAGCGTTCCGACCGTCCTGTTGAGATTGGTGATGCTTATGTCCATGCTATGCCTGCTGCGCTCCTCAAACGCCTGCGCAAATCCGGGGATTATCACGCTCTCGTCGATCGTCTTGCCGAGGTTGAAATCATAGACATCCTCAGGATAGAAATGCTTCTTGACATCTGCCCTCGTGCTGTACGGATCCGACAGGATGATGCTCGTATCGATACCCGCAGGATGAGATCCCTCGGGGAATGATTTCTTCCTGAGGAGGTCTGATCTTCCGACGAGCTCATCGATGCTCCTGATCCCGAGAGATGCCATGATCTCACGCGTCTCCTGAGCTATGAATGTCATGAAATTTATAACGTATTCCGGCTTGCCCTTGAACCTCTTCCTGAGCTCGGGGTTCTGCGTTGCAACGCCTACCGGACATGTATCGAGATTACATACCCTCATCATGACGCAGCCCATCGTAACGAGCGGTGCTGTTGCAAAACCGAATTCCTCCGCACCGAGCATTGCCGCTATGACAACATCGCGTCCCGTAAGGAGCTTGCCGTCCGCCTCTATAACGACCTTGGATCTCAGATTGTTCTGTATGAGTGTCTGGTGAGTCTCGGCGACTCCAAGCTCCCAGGGAAGTCCGGCGTTATGAATGGAGCTTGCAGGTGCTGCACCGGTACCTCCGTCATAGCCGGAGATGAGGACTACTCCCGCACCTGCCTTGGCAACGCCTGACGCGATCGTTCCGACACCCGATTCTGATACGAGCTTGACGGAGATCCTCGCGTCCTTGTTGGCATTCTTAAGGTCGTAGATGAGCTGTGCCAGGTCCTCAATGGAGTAGATGTCATGGTGAGGCGGCGGTGAAATAAGGGCTACACCGGGGGTTGAAAAACGTGTACTTGCAACCCATGGGTAAACCTTCTTGCCCGGAAGATGTCCGCCTTCACCGGGCTTTGCACCCTGTGCCATCTTTATCTGTATCTCT
>CADBNJ010000213.1 GCA_902795955.1 Oscillospiraceae bacterium | reverse complement strand
TACACAGGATGACAGCACTTTGAATAGTGCGTAGCAACGTTCTCCAACCCGTCCACTATAACCATCGAATCGGCAGATTTATAATTACGGGGGATCCTGATCTTGGATGAATCAACTTCGGGGATCTTCGCACCGATAGCCTCTGTCTTTGTGGTCTGCTTTTTGACAGGAGTAGCACTCTGATCGAACTTGCCGAGTTCGATCGGTATCTCTTCGGGCCTGTATACCACCTGTCCGTCAGTCGTTACCCTGTATCCCAGCTTCTGCCTGTCTTCGGGCGGCAATGACTTGAGGTAGCTGTCTCTGAGCTTACCGAACACCTTGATGACGCTCGTTCCGCCGTAGCCGATCGAAGCATACAGATCTTCCACCCCGGCGAACGTATTGCGCGTCAATATCGGTTCGATAGCTTTATCAACAATGAGGTCCTCGGGTCTGAACCCGTTACGCTCGATCTCACGCTCCAATCTCTCCTTGCCCACTGCCACATTCTCCGCACGGGCTTCCTTCTTGAAGTATGCGTTTATCTTGTTCTTGGCCGTCGTCGTCCTGGCAATGCTTATCCAGTCCCTGGAAGGCCCCTTGATCTTCTGGCTCGTCAGGATCTCCACCTGATCCGCGTTCTTAAGCTTATACGACAGCGGCACGATCCTGCCGTTGACCTTGGCTCCGTGCATATGGTTGCCGACGCCGCTGTGGATATGGTACGCAAAATCTATCGGACATGAGCCGATCGGCAGTCTTATGACATCTCCCTTAGGTGTGTACACGAACACTTCCTCGGGCGCGATATTCGTCTTAAGATACTCGATAAAGGCGGTCGGATCAGACAATTCATTCTGCGAATCGAGGATCTGCCTTACCTCCGAGATCTTCTCGTCGTACCTGTCCGCCTGGAACTCATTGGAATCTCCCGATTCCTTGTAATGCCAATGCGCGGCGATGCCGTACTCCGCGATCTTGTGCATCGCATATGTCCTTATCTGCACCTCGAAAGGCGTGCCGTTCGGTCCGATCACCGTCGTGTGTATCGACTGGTACTTATTCTCCTTGGGCATGGCGATATAGTCTTTGAAGCGGCCGGGAATATGCGTATACATCTCGTGCACGATACCCAGTACAGTATAGCAGTCCGTAACCTCCTCAACTATGATCCTGCACGCGAACATATCGTAGATCTCGTCGATCGTCTTGCCCTTCTGCTTCATCTTCTTATAGATACTGTAGAAGTGCTTGGGGCGTCCCTCTATATCGAAGTTCTTAATGTTATATTCCTTGAGCTTCTCCGTCAGCTGCGTCACGACATTTGCCATGAACGCTTCCCTGTCCGAACGCTTGCCGTCAACGAGTCCGACCAGCTCATAATAAGCATCGGGATCAAGATATCTGAGGCAGAGGTCCTCAAGCTCCCACTTGATCTTATATATACCGAACCTCCCCGCGAAAGGCACATAGATCTCAAGCGTCTCTCTTGCCTTCTCAACCTGCTTCTCGGGGGTCTGGTGCTTCATCGTCCTCATGTTGTGAAGACGGTCAGCCAGCTTGATGAATATGACTCTGATATCATCAGTCATCGCCATTACCATCTTACGCACGTTGGATGCCTGAAGCTCTTCCTTGGAATCGTAATTGACCAGTTCAAGACTGGAGTTGATCTTCGTGACCCCGTTGACCATATTGGCCACGGATTCACCGAAAATCTCCGTGAGCAGAGCCAGATCAGCTTCAGTATCTTCTATGG
Organism: Oscillospiraceae bacterium; assembly: GCA_902795955.1. Taxonomy (GTDB): domain Bacteria; phylum Bacillota; class Clostridia; order Saccharofermentanales; family Saccharofermentanaceae; genus Saccharofermentans. The sequence goes on along the minus strand of CADBNJ010000213.1, from coordinate 2,764 downwards.
TGTCATGAAGCAATGCACCTGCGAGCGTCTCCGCATCTACTTCGAGATCTGCGAGTATCCTGGCAACGGCGATCGGGTGGATGATATACATCTCCCCAGTCTTACGCTTCTGATTGCGGTGTGCCTTATAAGCAAAGATGAAAGCATCGTGAAGGAGCTTCTGTTCCTCAGCGATCCTGTCCTCAGGCGTATGTGAGTTGCGCAGATAGTCTAGGAAGATCCTCTCCACTTCATCGTAGCGCTCGGAGATAAACTCCGGTATCTCGGGCACCTGAGTCATGTCGGCAAGGTATTTGTATTCTTCGCTCTTATAACTTTCAGCCATTTATCACAAGCCTCTTATACGCATCCGTTGCACTGAGACTGGCTTTCGATGTGACGGGAAGGAATGTAAAGCATACGTTCCTGTCGCCCGATGAGCCCAGCTTGATGAGCCCTGCCTCAGCAAACACTTCAAGACATCTTCTGACGCAGAACGGCGTGATATCCGTCCCACAGTTTATATTTATCATTTTAGCCAGGAGAACGCAATCGGCAGTTGAATTTTTGTTGCCGCACGCACCGTACAAAGTCTTATAGACATTGCCGTAATCCTCACTGTCAGGAACGACGTCGCCTCCGGACAGTCCCTTGTTGAGCTTGACGATCTGACCGACCGCAAGTCCCGATCTGAACAGCTTCTCGAGTGTCTCGCACTGCGCCCATGCAAATCCGGTCAGCGAAGGCTTGATGTCCTCCAGGTGAAGGCTCAGTGTGGTATTGCCCCTGAACGTGTATTCATTAAGGGTATATGCCACGTCAACGACATCCCCGACGGTAAAGCATCCCGCGTATTCTCCCATGCCGAACCCAACGGCGGAGAGCACGTTCGCATTCCCACCCTGACTCTTCTGCGAAGTCAGATCGACCCTCAGATGAGCGCCCTCCGACATAGTGTACAGATCTGAGATTACAAGTCCTCTCGTCACGAACACCGGTCTCGAATTGGATATGCCAAACGGCTTAAGCCTGCACACCGTGTTGTACGTATCGAACGTCACATCCTCATAAGGCAGTTCAAGCTCGACATCAAGCACGTCCTGATCCCGGCAGCTGTCATCCTGAGAATTGCTTATCTCCCTTGACCTGCTCTCCAGGCTCCGCATGAAGTCGGCCATATTGCTCTTCTTGACCACAATGCCGGCCGCCTTCTTATGCCCTCCGAAATTAACCACTTTGTCCGATATGTCAGTCAGCACTCCGAAAAGGTCAAAGTCCCCGTAAGCTCTTCCCGACCCCTTGACACAGTCGCTCTCGATGGAGTCATTCGTAAACACGATCGCGGACCTTCTGAAATACTGGGACAGCTTGCCAGCCACGATCCCCAGCACTCCCTGATGCCAGTTGTTCCCATATACGACGATCGGTCCCACCGTATTCGTAAGACTCCACTCTTCGGGCCTCGACGGATTCTCGATCTGCTTAACAGCCTCTTCAAAAACCTTGGACTCGATAGACTTGCGCTCCTCATTCTCCTTGGTCAGTTCCTTGGCGGCAAGCGACGCCTTCTCCTCATCATCCTCGAGGAAAAGCTTCAGCGCCTCCGACGAATCATAAAGCCTGCCCGCCGCATTCACGCGCGGCACGAAATTAAAAGATACATAAGTCTCATCTATCGGCTTATTCTGATCGGCCAGCATCTTGTTCATCACGCGCACTCCGGGATTCGCCACATCCCCGGAATTCATGCTCTCAAGAGCCTTCTTGATGATAGTCCTGTTCTCGCCCACGACAGAAACAAGATCGGCAATAGTGGCGATCCCCGCCATCTCTACAGCCTGACGCCAGATATTGCGCGTCACCTTGTAAGGGCTCCTCCTGCCCATCGCCTCGACCAGCTTCAAAGCAACACCGGCGCCGCACAGATCAATGAACGGATATGTGTTATCCGGCCTCTTCGCGCAAATGACACAGTCAGCGTCGGGGATCTCACCTTCCTTGATATTGTGGTGGTCCGTTACGATGACCTTGATCCCGCGTTCCATTACCTGTCTTACGGTATCGAGATTGGTAACACCGCAGTCAACAGTGATAAGCAGCTCGGGATTAATGTCGAAAACTTTGTCCAGGATATTCTCTGTGAGTCCGTACCCGTGCTCCGACCTGTGCGGAACGATATAGTCGACATTGCATCCGTGACTCTTAAGATATCTGACGATGATGGCAGTGGCGGTAACCCCGTCACAGTCATAATCGCCGTACACGAGGATCTTCTTCCCCGTGCTGATAGCATCCGTGATCATCTCAACTGCTTTGCCCATGTCGTTATACAGGAAAGGATCATGCCACAATGTCGGGTTGTCCGTAATAAAATCCGCGATATCTTCTTCGCTTACAATACCCCTCTTGTTAAGGAGTACCCTGAGCAATGCATCGGAATCGCCCGCACACGCAGACTCCGACACATTCCATGTCTTATTAGTCAGCATCATATCAATTAATCTCGATTCTTATTTTGAGATAATTATAATCTAAAATATGCTGTTTGGTAAATACATTATTGAGTCCGTGTACTGAGAACACAGGTTGGGCGAACGGCCTGCACTGAACAAAACACCCTTTTGCACCGAACGGATTTCAGTGTAACATGTCAAACTGTTCAGTGTTGTCAACTGTCGCTCAAAGCTGCCTCCGCGCAAGCGAATGAATTCTCTCCGGCGGACTTCAGTCACCCAAGTGAGAGCGAATAATGTTTTTCTGAAACCTTACCGCAGGTGCGCTAAAC
>CADBNJ010000212.1 GCA_902795955.1 Oscillospiraceae bacterium | reverse complement strand
GTTGCACACGCTGCCGGTCTGGAATACACTTCCATCTTCCAGTTCAGCACGACCCACGTCAGGTGACTTATATCCTTCTCTCCCGTACTCTGCCCGACCATCAGCCCGTGAACGTTCGCCGTATTCGACAAGGCCTCTATGAGGGCTTTGTTCGTGATCTTATTGCCTTCTCCAACATCCTGAAGCCCAACGAAAAAACACTGCTCCGCCTGCATTAATGCATGCCTCCTCAACCTAATTTGCTCTCGGTATAGTATATGTTATAATGTCCGCATGGAAAAGAGAGATTTGATCGACAGGATTTTCATAGCGATCTGCGCGCTGACATTAGTGTCGGTTTTTCTGCCTTGCAACGAACTCGACAAGGTCAAAAACGGCATTACTATACCTCAATACTCGTCGATACTTGACGGTCAGGCCGGCTTCATCCACATTCTCCTGCCCGTAGCAGCAGCCTTCATGATCATGATCGGCAAGCGCGTGATAGCATCTTTGATCGCTTTTGCCTCGGTGGGCTTCAATGCCTTCAGCGTCTACTACTTCTGGGACCAGGGTGAATACGCAGTTAATACTTTCGCGGCAGGAAGCAAGCTCAGCGAGTTCTACCGCTACGCCGGTTATGAAGGATGCACCAACATTAATCCCTTCGGGTTCTATCTCGCAGTAGTTGCGATGTCGTTATTGCTGCTGGTCGCTATAGTGAATCTTGTGATCAAGGAGTAAGTTCACTCCATCCCGTCCTTCTTCTTAAATATCTGCATCATCAGCTCGATAAACTGAATGGGACCCAGATCCCCGAGCCTTCTGTGTCCGCCTTCGCTGTTCAGATACATGTCCACCCTGCTGGCCAGAGTATTAACAAGCTTGAACAACAGCAGACAGAGCACGCCCAGGAACACAAGGACATTCGGCGGATACTTCACACCGGGAACAAAAAACGCCAAAAGCAGGTGCCCCGCCCATATACCCACGAAAGCGATACCCAGCCACCTCAGCTCATAAGATCCTGCCTGTGTGACCAGATCGTCGATATTGTGAACTCTGTAATTAAAGATAAATACAGCCAGACAAGCCAGCGCGTTCGTCAGTCCCCTGAACACGCCGTAATTAACCAGACCTGCCATAAACTTATCCGAGACAAAACCCGCCTGCGGCAGAGTATCGCTCAACAGGCAGAACATTCCGAATCCGAACATAACAAGGAACAACAAAGTCAGCATGAAGAATAAGACCATCATGCTCCTGTTAAAACGTGTTCTCGCTGTACATTCCATATTGCGCATGAGGGTATTATATCACAAAAGGGAGCCCGCAGTCTGACTTGCTCGCTATAGTCCTCAGTTTTGGCGTTCGCGTCTTGTTGAGTTAATCCTTCAGGTGATCGTCCCGGCGCCAAAACCTGCGGAAGTCCGCTCGCAAGCAGCTGCGGGCTTCACAGGGGGCGGCTTGGGTGACCGGGGTCGACATGAATCTTGTTTCAGTCTTCAGGTCGAGTTCCTTTTTCGCAAAGCCCGGGGACATAATAAAAGAGGCCGCCTCACCGTGAGACAGCCTCCGTAAAAAGCTGATATATCAGATTACTTTCTGCCTTCCCAAGCTCTGTGGACGAAAGCAGCGATTCCGCCGCCGCAGAAAGGAGCGACTATGAATACCCAGAGATCCTTGATCGGCTCGAAGTTGCCTTCGATAGCTGCGAACACTGCAGGTCCGATGCTTCTTGCAGGGTTAACTGAAGTGCCTGTAAGACCGATGCCGAGGATGTGTACCATAACGAGCGACAGACCGATGATGAGGCCGCCGAATGAACCGTGCTTTGCCTTCGATGAAGTTACGCCGAGGATAACGAGAACGAATATGAATGTAAGCAGGAATTCAACTACAACACCGATAAAGAAGCTGTTCTTTACTCCTGCGAGTCCGTTCGATCCAAAGCCTTTTGTTTTGTCTTCGATTCCGGCGCCTTCGAAGATCAGCCACAGGAAGCCTGAGCCTACCAGAGCGCCGCAGATCTGAGCAATGCAATATCCGAAGAATTCGCCGATCTTCATCCTGCCGTCGAAGAGACAAGCCAGGGATACGGCGGGATTGATGTGACAACCGGATACGTTACCTACACAATACGCCATTCCTACGATAACAAGACCGAAAGCAAAAGCTGTGAGGATATATCCGCTGCCTTTGGTGGCATCACAGCCTACGAGCATGGCGGTTCCGCATCCGACGAGCACGAGGGTCATCGTCCCGATAAACTCGGCAGACAATTTCTTCATGTCCATAAGTAAGTTCCTCTTTTCATATTATTCTGTTGACAATAACAGTTGATTACATATTACACCAAACAAATCAATGGCAGATTACACACTAATGACAAAAATATGTTATATTTATCTACATATTCGGGGGTAGACATAATGATCGGTTTTGGTTTTTCTTATGTGGGATTGATATTCCTTGTGATGCTTTTTATTCCCAATATTGTCTGGGCAAATAACAAGCCTGCTGATTACGATAAATACGTGAATAACGAGAATAAGGTACTCCTCTTTCTCGAGCGGTCGGGCGAGGTGCTCGTATCGGCAATAGCACTGATCTCCGGCGGAATGGACATAAGGATCAGCTCGCTGTGGATCTGGTGGCTGGCCGCCGCATTCGTCCTCATGGTGCTTTACGAGCTGTATTGGATAAGATACTTCAGGAGCGGCAAGACGATGGCGGATATGTATTCGTCCTATGCGGGTTTTCCCGTGGCGGGCGCATCCCTTCCGGTTATCGCCTTCCTTTTTCTCGGAATCTACGGAAGTAATATTTTTCTGATCGTATCGGCGGTGATCCTCGGGATCGGTCACATCGGCATCCATCTCGCCCACCGCAGGGAAGCGGGAGTCACGGGGCCGGAACGTTCGGCACTGAGGACAGTGTTGACAGTCATCAAAGTCCTGATCCTCATCCCCGCAGTGATCATCATCGCGGTATCGTCTTACTTCATCGCAGCCCGCAATTACAACTACCTCACCAACCTGATAACGGGTAACGGCATCGAGGAACAGACATATGTGGAAATCAACGGACAGAAGCAGTTCATCACGATCCGAGGTAAGGATAAGGACGCTCCGGTCATCCTCTACCTGCACGGCGGGCCGCTCAGCCCCGACAGTTCAATGGATTATGTATTCAGCAATCATCTGATCGATGAGTATGTTTTCGTGAATTGGGATCAGAGGGGTTGCGGCAGGACTTACCTGGCGAACGGCGACCGGGACAACACCACCGTCAGTTTCGATCAGGCCGCCGACGACCTCGACAAACTTGTGGATTATCTGTGCGGCAGATTCGGCAAGGACAAAGTCATCATCATGGGGCACTCATACGGCTCACTTCTCGGCAGCCGCTATGCATACGAACACCCCTCGAGAGTCACAGCCTACATCGGTATCGGCCAGTTCATCAACAATGATGCGGCACTCAAGGCGGAGTATGAGGATGCCCTGAGACTCGCCCGCGAACAGGGAGATGACACCTCCGCAATGACCGCCGCCTACGATAAGTACCTGCAGCAGCCCTCGCTCGAGGCAAGCTCCGAAGTATCCGGATACGCTTCCGCCTACCACCCCGCACCAAGGTCATCCAACAACATACTCGCCGCACTCAGATCTCCCTACATGGCCTCAGATGACGCAAAGTGGCTGACGAAGATATTGAGCTTCGATGATTTCGTCAGGATGAGCGGCCCCCTGGTAGACACGCTTATGACGGCAGACCTCTTCACCACCCAGCCGTCGTACGAAGTGCCCGTGCTCTTTATCACCGGCGGCTGCGACTGGAACTGCTCATATCCCGTAATGGTAGAATACGCGGATCTTACCGGCTCAGAATACAAGATCATCGACGGGTGCGGCCACTACGTTCACGCCGACGCACCACGGGAATTCGCCGCCGCAGTCAAAGAGTTCCTTCAGAAGCCTGTTATCTGACCGGATCGTCTGACCGGGCAACAGGCCGGAATCGGCTGCGGCGCAAATCCGCTGTTCCGGGCACGGCGAAAGGATATCCGATGCTGTTGATTTGAGATAGTTATAGGCGTACGCAGTAACTTTGTGAATAAAAACGGCTTTGCCGGAACATGTTTGCTGCGTACGCAGTAACTTTGTGAACAAAATCGGCTTTGCCGGAACATGTTTGCTGCGTGCGCAGTAACTTTGTGAATAAAAGCGGCTTTGCCGGAACATGTTTGCTGCGTACGCAGACTACTTGTGCATCTAAATTGATTCAGTGGAACATTTTGTCTGCGCTCGCAGACTATTTGTGCATCTAAATTGATTTAGTGGAACACTTTGTCTGCGTACGCAGTATTTCATAGTCTACCGGTTCTTCACGGAATATGCGGGATTATGCACTTAGCACCCCCACCTGCTCAGGCCCTCCCGTCTCTCGGGGCACCTCAACACCTTTACTCTTTCCGCCTGCTCAGGCCCACCATTCTCTCGGGGCGCCATCAATACCTGTACTCTTCCCCTCCGTACCTGATGATGACTTCGTTGGAATCCGTACCGGTGCTCTCTGTACGGCCGACTATGCGTGCGTCAATATTAAACGACCCGGCAATGGCAATAATACCTGCTGCAGCCTCCTCGGAATCGCAGTAGAACTCGATCCTGTGACCGCAGTTGAATACCTGGAACATCTCTTTCATGGGGATGTCGCCGGAATCGTAGATCGCCTTGAACAGCGGCGGCAACTCAAACAGGTTATCCTTGATGTACCTGATGCCCTTGCCGAAGTCCTTGCACTTGCCCTGTCCGCCGCCGGTGCAGTGGATGATGCCGTCAATATTGTCACGGTATTTATCAAGAACCTGCGCGATAACCGGCAGGAAAGTTCTCGTAGGTGACAGGATAGCCTCGCCTACAGTCTGCTCGGAACCGGGGAG
>CADBNJ010000211.1 GCA_902795955.1 Oscillospiraceae bacterium | reverse complement strand
GCAGACACGGGCATGGGCATCAAGAAGGAGGACATCCCTTACCTGTTTACCGCATTCAGGAGAGTCGATGAGAGCAATACGCGCCACATCGAAGGTACAGGCCTCGGTCTGTCCATAGTCAAGCAGTTCCTCGATCTCATGAACGGCAAGGTAACCGTTAACAGCATCTACACGCAGGGCTCCACGTTCATCGTAGAGATCCCTCAGAAGGCGGCAACCGATAAGAAGATCGGCGTTTTCGATTATGAGAAGAAGCATTCCATCGGCAAGAGGATCAACTATAAGAAGAGGTTTGAGGCACCTGATGCGAGGATACTCGCCGTTGATGACAATAATTCCAACCTGCTCGTAGTTACCAAGCTCCTTCGCGACACAAAGATGACGATAGACACGGCAACAAGCGGTGCGGAAGCACTCAGGAAGACTCTCGACAACAAATACGATCTCATCTTCATGGATCATCTGATGCCCGAGATGGACGGCATAGAGTGCTTTGAGAAGATCCGTGAACAGACCGGCGGCAAGAGCAAGGATGCCAAGGTCGTCGTCCTCACCGCCAATGCCGGCGAAGAGAACAGGGAGCTGTATGCCCGTGCCAAGTTTGACGGCTATCTCATTAAGCCGATCAGCGGCGCCGAGCTTGAGAATGAACTTATAAGGCTCCTTCCTCCCTCAATTGTCCATGCGACAAATAGCGGCGACGAGATAATAAAGGATACAGTATCCTGGATGCAGACGGGACAGAAGAAGATGAGGATCATGATCACGACTGACACCGTCGCCGACATCCCTCAGTATCTACTTGTCAAGTACGGCATAACTGCCATACCCCACAAGGTTCAGACCATAGAGGGAACAACCTTCAAGGACGGCATCGAGATCGATACTACAGGCGTTCTGGCATATCTTGAGAATAAGTCCAATACAATGCTTCCTGTTCCCCCGACCGTCAAGGAATACGAGGATTTCTTTGCCAAGCAGCTGACCAAAGCCAATAATATCGTTCACATAGCGGTATCATCCGGCATAGCCAACAGCGGTTATCCCACGGCTGAGGAAGCGGCAAAGTCATTTGATAACGTTACCGTCATTGACAGCAGCAATCTGTCGAGCGGCCAGGGGATCATTGCTATGATCGCATCGTATCTTGTCCAGTCAGGAAGGAATCCCGATGAGATCAAGGCGAGTATCGACCGCATCAAGAAGTTTATACACACGAGCTTCATCGTCGGAGACCTTACATATATGGCAAGGACCGGACAGGTAAGCGGCAAGCGTACCAGCCTTCTTAATTCTTTTATGGCTAAGCCGGTACTTGCCCTCAAGAACGGCAAGATGGCACTTGATAAGATTTATTTCGGCTCGTACAGGAAGGCATGGGCCAAATATATCAACTCATGCCTGTCGCGATACAAGGCAAGCGACGTGGTAATGTTCGTCACTTATGTCGGCCTGAGCCGCAAGGATCTTGACTGGGTAAAGCAGCAGATCGAACTCAAAGCACACTTCAAGGATGTTATATTCATTCAGGCCAGCCCCGCCATCGCAGTGAACTGCGGCCCCGGAACCTTTGGACTGCTGTTTATGGACAAGGAGCTCAAGAAATACGAGAAGAGCTGATCACTTTGTATCGCTCTCGATATATTCGAAATTAACAGTATAGTTGATCTTTGAATAAGCTGATATCTGGGCAATGTATTTCCTTATGAAATCCATTGCCCTTTCTTCTGCCGTAAGCATCATTCCCTTGTCCTTAAGGATATCGAGCATCGTGAAGGAATTGGATTCCCTGATAGCTTTTGTAACGTCTGCGGCAGTTATGGAATTCTCCGCCTTCCACTTCGACTGCGACTCTATGGCGATGGATTCCAGATCATATGAAGACGAATCCACTTTGATCTCACCGAGGAGCGAGGCATGAGGTATCTTGACATTTACGGTATGGCCCGTAACGGTCATCTCAACCTTATTCATGTCTATCCCGACATCGGCATAACCGCTGTATTCGATCCAGAAACGCCTGTCAGCCTGATTGAGTCCTGCAAGACCGGATGCTGCCGGCTTCACTGCCTTGGCAACGCTGTGGAAATATACCTCGATCGTCGCAAGCTTGCAGATATTCCTCACCTGGATCTCCTGGGGAAGTACGGTTGAAGTCATGTCAGGTGTAATGTCGGGATCGTTATAATTGATCTCGTACTGATTCCTGACTTTACCCTTCTTATCCGCGTCCTTGGACTGAATCTCCTTACCGCATCCGCAATAAAGAAGGACGGACAGAAGAACCGCAGATATTAATACAACTCTCTTCTTCATATCACCCCTCCTTCCATTCTATCTCGAGCTGATAGTCAGGATAGATCTGTGATACGAGCGGTTCAGTCAATGCGCGTATCTGGGATTCCGCATTCTTCATCGCATATTCAAACATCTTCTCATCGCCCTCGATCCTCCTGCGGAGATCTTCCTCGCATTTGGCCTGAGCCGTTATTGAAGTATCTTGATTATTGTATTTCTGATCTATGAAGAGATAATCCAAAGTACCGGCATTTACGGTACAGCTGAGGATCTGTATTGAAGGAAGCTTGACCGTTATCACTTTGTTTGTTCCGGTGCCATAATCAGTGCTGATCATGGTGCCGTCTATTCCCAGTGACACAGTGCCTGTATATGCAATATAATATGCAGGCTTGGAATCGTTCGGATTGGCAAACACCCTGCAGATGGCGTCATACTTGTACTCGAGCGTCTGGATCTCATCGATCCCTATTATCTCATCGATCGTTGTAGTATGCTCCACGACCTGTGCACTCGTATTCCCGCCTCCTATAATGAGTCCGGCATTATCCACTATATCCGATATCTTCTCGGATACCTTGTTGGACCTTGCCCACAATGTGATGATCAGAACGAGTACGATGATCAGAACGGCGATAACGGAGGCCATTACGAGAATGGTCTTATTCCTTCCGGAATCCTTCACCATTATTACATCCCGCCTTCTTCTATCCATGCTCAACGGTCCTTCTGATCCTTTATATTTTTATCGTAGAAATGCTTAATTATCGCCCTTCTCGTAACTATTCCTATGAACAGTCCCCTGTCATCTACGATCGGAACGAAATTAACATTCATCGCTCTCATTATCAGATCCTCGATCGATGCAGTGATCGGCACGGACATTCCCAGTTCGTTGTCCGCTCTTATATAGTCTACATCCTCGAGAGGGAATTTCTCAAGACTCTCGACAGCCATTGTATGAGGTTCTCCGCCCTCGCCGCGGACTATGTACCACAACAGATCTCCTTCTCTCAATATTCCCTTGTAGTATCCGTCACCGTC
>CADBNJ010000210.1 GCA_902795955.1 Oscillospiraceae bacterium | reverse complement strand
GAGCGTTCCGCTGTTATCGAAGATCGACTTGGTCGTAAGGCTCAGATACTCATTCAATATCTCCACGACCTGCTCAGGCTCAAGAGCTTCCGACATTGTGGTAAACCCTCTTATATCAACGAAAAGTACCGCAATGTCCCTGTTCTCGCCTCCGAGCTTGATCTCGAAGTCTCCTTTCCTGGCGATCTCCTCAACGATCTGGGGAGCCACATATTTGCTGAATGCGTTCAGCACCTTGCGTTTTTTGTTCGACTCGGTGATATAGTGAATGCCGAGCGAATAGATAAACGACAGGAACAATACCACCGGGAAATAGATCACGCTGTACGCATATCCCCGGTCATTGATAGCGACGAGGATAAAAAGCTCTGCCACCACGGCGGCAACGAGGATCAGCACCGACTGCCACGGTTTGAGCTTGCGGAAAAGGAAGTGGAACACCGCAGTCAGCAGCGCCGTGACAAGTCCCAGAACAAAAGGACTGCCGTTTACTGCAAACCTTCCCTGCAGATATGACTGGAAGATGTTGGCGTGTATCTCCACACCGTACATCTGGCTGCTGCCGCCCGTCGGAACGTTAAATCCGTCCTGCATGCCCGGGTCGTAAGCACCGATGATCACGACGCTGTCAGAGAAAACCCTCGGATCTATGCTGCCATCCATGACATCTGCCATCGACAGACACTCGTAATCGCCCGGCCTGCCGGAATAATTGATTATCGATCTTCCCGTAAAGTCGGTAGGAATGTCGTTGGGAGCCTTGCCGGTGACGGCACAGTATCTCTCATATATGACTTTGGAGAACATTCCGTATTTGTTGCCGTCATATACTTCGACAGGTATCATCCTTCTGACTGTTCCGTCCGAATCCTGAGCCACATTGCTGAATCCCGTATAGGAACAGTTCATCAGTTCATCGTACGGAAGAACGATCCCTTCAACGGGATAATACATTATCCCGTCCTGATCTATCTCCGCCTTCTTGCTGTAGATAAGATTGCTTACCACGACCACATTGCCGTGGTCCGCCGCCGCTTTGGCAAGCAGGCTGTCATCCTCACCCACATTGCCCGAGAAGGTAATATCGAAAGCTATAACATACGGCTTGGTCTGCTCATCCACGACGAGCTTATCAATAAGCTCCGCATAGAGGCTCCTCGACCACGTCTGGACAGGACCGTACTTGTCCAGCGTCTTTGCGTCGATGCCTATGATCTTGATATCGCTCCTGATGCCTCTCGGCACCTGATACAGCTTATCCCTCGCAATGTAATCAAGCGATCTGAACAGGTTTGTTATGGTAAAAAGGAATACCAATGCCCCTGCTATGATGGCTTCCAAAACGACGATCAGGTTTCTCCTCATGTGCCGGCACCGCTGATCATGTCACCGAGGTAAATGTAAAGTTGCCGTCACCGCCGACATAAACGTCCATGCCGCCGTTATATACTGTCGGATCATCACCTTGCTCTGTCGTGACTACCCACTTACCGCCATCCAGCTTATATCCTTCACCTGCCTGGAGAGGAAGCAGCAGGTCTGCGGGAATGATCCTGTCCTTCAGCCATTCGGCCATCAGCACAAATCCTATGGTCCTGATGTGTCCGGCCTTGTCCTCTGCCGTGATGACATACTTGATAAATCCGTTGCCCGGACTGAGTGTGATGACATTGCCTTCTGCCGTCAGATCCACAGGCTTGCCGTTGATCGTTAATGACATGAGGTTATCGTCCGAAGCCGTTATGGTTATGTCCTTGACGTAGAGAGTAGACCCGTCTGCAAGGCTTCCGGCCTGATCCTTGATCTCAGGCGCATCCTTATCGATCATCGGCCTTGACGATAATGCTATTGCCGATGTGAGAGCACCGTCACTGTCTCTTCTCAGGTATATGACATTAAGATCATCACTGTACGGGATACTCGGTCCGTATTCTCCTCTAAAGCTTGAAGATATCGAATATCCGTCGGGAGCCTTAAGATCGACATCACTTGTGAAGAAATCGTTATTGCCCGGCATTCCGGTCAGCTCATAGGCATTAACCGGCTCCTCCAGGAACTTTATACTGAAATCTGCCGTACATACGCTCTTATCATATAGATCTGTCGCAGGCACGGTTGCCCTTACGGTGTATGTTCCTTTGTCAGTGGGCTTTGTCTCCGTATATTCACTGTCGGGAGCGTCGCTTGGCTTATATTCATAAGAAGTTCTGCCCTTACCGTCTGAATCTGTCGTGATCACAGGTGCGTAGTCAGTGCCTACATACGGGTCTTTCACTGTTACGGAAGAGCTTGCCGTCTTGGCTCCGATCGTAAAATCATATCTGCATGATACTCCGAGATAATAGAATGTCTCGGGAACGGTCGCTCTGACTGTATATGTTCCCCTGGCCGACGGCTTGACTCTCGTGTATTCAGTGTCAGATGCAGACTTTAGCTTATACTCTATCAGCGCGTCTCTCTTGCCGTCAGAGTTGGTCGTCAG
>CADBNJ010000209.1 GCA_902795955.1 Oscillospiraceae bacterium | reverse complement strand
GTCCTGTGAGCACATACTATCAGAGAATCAAGTGAGAAAATCTCCGAATTGATACGAAAATCGGAAAAATTGTAATCTTTTCGCGCGTCAAAAACAAAATAAAGGGGTCATCTCTCTGTGAACCGATCACTTCCGAGATAACCCCTTTAATATTGGCTGCCGAACTAGGATTCGAACCCAGACAGACGGTACCAGAAACCGGAGTGCTACCATTACACAATTCGGCAATATCAAAAAGCTTCAGCCTTTCAACGCACGCTATTATAACAAAGCACTATTTATAAATCAAGCACAAAAATAAATCACTTCAGCTTACATCATCACACGCTCGAACACCATGGTTGCCTGGATCTTATCCCCGCCCAGGAATCCCTTCGATCCGGAAGATGTTGTTGATATCGTGTGTAGCCTGTAGCCCATCGAAGCATACTGATTGAGTGTTGCCTGAAGATTAGTAAGACTGGAAACTCCAGAACCTGTACCGATGAACTTCTCCGTCAGCACCACCTGAACGACCAGATACATATCCCCTGCGTTGCCCATTGCCTGTGTTGCGCCTGCATCAAATCCAAAGCCTGCCATACGGGGCCTCCCTTATGTCGAATACTGAAATAATTATAGTACATTTTTGTACTATTGACGATATCAGTTTATCCCCTTCCACGGCTCCATCAAACCGAGTTCCGCCAGTTTATCCCTCACCTTCCCCATATCCTCGAATATCGGGATCTTATTGGCAGGATTCCTCAACGCGAAAGCGGGGTGATACGTCGTCATGATGTAATACCCGTTCTTCTCGATGAACTGCCCTCTCACATCCTTCATCACCGGTTTGGTCCCGAAGAACCCTTCATATGCAGTCGATCCGCACAGGAGTATCACCTTGGGCTGCACCAGCTTAAACTGAACGGCAAGATTCTTCTTGCACGCGGCGATCTCCGACGGCTCGGGTCTCCTGTTCTCCGGAGGTCTGCACTTGCAGATATTACAGATGTGATAATCATTCTCTCCGAAGCCGTAAGCATCTATGAGACTCTGGAGCAGCCTTCCCGACCGCCCCACGAAAGGCTTGCCTTCCTTATCCTCTTCCGCACCGGGAGCCTCCCCGACTATCATTAGAGGCGCCTTACGCGATCCTCTGTAGATGACAACATTCGTCACCGTGTCCTTAAGACTGCATCCTGTGCAACTAAGGCACATTTGCTCAAACTCCGCCCACTTATTATCAAATTCCGCACTCATATAAACCTCTCACTTAAAGAATACTATCGTAACACCGTCGTTGGAACGCCCCCAGTCGATGTCGCTGCGCAGTTCCTTATAACGTGCCGCATATGACTGAGCCTTTGCATAGAAAGTCCCGAACTCCTCGCCATATACGTAACCCGTAATAAGTCTCCTGCTGATAAGAACCGATACATGGCGCTTCAGTGCGGATTTGATCGCACCGCCCTGCCCGCTGCTGCCGTAGCCGTGGATTATCTTGGCATATGGAACTCCCGATGCCCTTACGCGGTATAGTTCATTCGTAAGCCTGTCCATCGCCTGCTGCGCTGTAGGGTGTCCTGTCTCGATATTTATTGTCTTCATACTTCTGGATTATACCTCATATGATGTATAATCGCCTTATGCGTTTGGATAAATTATTGGCGAACTCCGGATACGGGACGAGGAGCAAGGTCAGGGATCTGATCTCGTCAGGTGCCGTTACGGTCAACGGAGTGCAGATCAAAGACCCGGGATACAAGACAGAGACCGGCGATCAGGTAAAGATCAACGGTGAGAGTTTTGGAGGCCGTGAGCATATTTATCTTGTTTTCGATAAGCCGGACGAAGTGCTGACCGCAATGGAGGACAAACGGTATAAGTGTGTCGGCGATTATATTCCGCAGGATCTCAAGGGCAAGCATTTGAGTCCTGTCGGCAGGCTCGATTATCACACGACGGGGCTTCTCATAATCACAAATGACGGCGATCTCAACCACAAGCTGACATCTCCCAGGTATAAGATCCCCAAGACTTATGAAGTCACATATCAGGGGGATCCTCTGACAGATATCATCGCAGAAGAATTGTCACGAGGGATAACGCTCCGTGATACGGACGAGTGCGTTAAGCTCGCTCCGTGCACTCTCATAAACGCGGTCAATAACACATGCACGATAACGCTCACCGAAGGCAAGACACACGAAGTCAGGCGCATCATCTCGCACTACGGAAGGCAGGTAATAACGCTTCGAAGGATCAGCGTGGCAGACTTAAGGCTCAATGAGGCTAACCCCGGAATGTTAAGAGAGATGACGGATGATGAACTTCAGTTGCTCCTGGACAGATTGTGAAGAAGATTAACGATAAGTTTCTCCGAATCCTCGACGCTCGAAGTGTCGCTGAACATTGATATTATTATCCCTTCCTCCGTATCGGGCCACAGATCCCTTACCCCTATCTTCTCTCCGAGAGCGGTGTCCTTGACGCGGAGTCCCACCATGATCTGAGCCGGGCTGTGGTTCTTCTCACCGTAGTATTCCTCTTCAGTAATCAGTCCCTGCTGATAATAATAGTTCCTGGTATAGAGAAATGCCTCGAGTTCGCTCAGATATACGGGCTCGGTAAGCATTGACAGTTCAGCCGGGGCGATGATCTTCAGGTCCTCATACACCGGGGTCATGTCCTTGTAATACCCGAAATAATATTTATACGTCATCGTGTCGGTAATGAGAACATTCGGATATGAATTAAGCTGCGATGACAACGTCTGATCCGCATAGATGTTCTTCGACTGTTTCTGTTCGTTGGGAACCACTATATTGACCGAAGTCACATACACCTTGTTGAGGCTGTCACCCCGGCAGGCATCCTCCAGCAAAGACGAGTCGACCTCAAAATGCCCGAAAGCAACGAGCGACGCATCATACCTGTTCGTGAACATACTGAAGATGATCCCTCCGATGCATAATGCCACAGCAATGATGACAACTATCTTGAGCCACGAATATGCGAAATAATTCTTCCACTCATCTTTCGTCTTGCCCAGAAATTTGGAAGCCTTTGCACGCTCGTCCGCCTTGCGCAGCGCCTCGTCCCTTCGGCCGCACGCGATGTTGTACACCGCCGACAGCTCGGACAGTTTATCCTCAGACTCCTTGTCGTTCTTGCCTCTGTACTGCTTGGACAGCTTCCAGAACTTCTCGTCTATGTAGAAATCGTTAGCGTCAGAAGGAAGCCCCAGATACTCCAGGGCTTCCTCCTTAGACATCTTCTCAATATCGACTGAACTCATTTATCAGATCTCGTCTCCCGCACAAATAATACATGTCTTCAGGATATTATAAGTGCAGAACTGAAGATCCGCCACACTCAAATCATTATCTTCAACAGCCTTGAGAATGCCCTCAACGTCCGTCGCACTTCCCGGCATGATCCAGTCGTTGCCCGCATGAACGCACATTGCGCTTGAAGATTCTCTGTACTTGCCGGGGTTGCCGAATCCCATCTCGGCAACGATAGCCTGAGTCGTACACCAGTCCGTCATTACTACGCCTTCAAATCCCCACTCATCCCTGAGAACGTTCTGGATAAGCTCGTAGTGATTGGCAGTATGCGTGCCGTTCAGGAGATTGTACGATGTCATGATCGACAGAGGCTGTGACTCCTTGACGGCGATCTCAAAGCCTCTCAGATAGATCTCCCTCATCGTCTTCTCGGTAACATGCGAGTTGGAGAAGAGTCTGTTATCCTCCTGGTTGTTGGCTGCATAGTGCTTAATGGTCGTTCCTCTTCCCTTGTTCTTCTGCACGCCGTTCGTCATTGCCGCAGCGCACTTGCCCGTAATGAGCGGATCCTCCGAATAATACTCGAAGTTCCTTCCGCAGAGAGGGTTACGGTGAATGTTCATTCCCGGTGCGAGCCAGAGGTGGACGCCGAAGTCGATCATTTCCTCACCGATGAGGAAACCGATCTTCTCTATCAGTTCAGGATTCCACGACTGTGCCAGTGCCGTCGCGATCGGGATTGCCGTGCAGTACTGGTAGTAATCCGTGCATCCCTCGGGAAGATCTGCCGGGAAATCCTGCTTTGAGAATCCGAAAACATATCCGCCCGGCACAAGGCTTCCATCAGGATATGCCTTGAAATGGGGTATAAGCCTCAGGCCTGCAGGGCCGTCTGCCAGAACGAGCGACGGGATCCTTCGCGATTCAAAGAACGACCTTGTCGTCTCGGCAGCTGCCCCGGGAACCTGCAGGGACGCTGATCCCACAACGGTATCATCCTTACGCTCACCCTCGAACGCGCCGACTACTATATGTGCCATCTCTTCGGGCGTAAGCTGTGCCACGAGCTGCTTAAGCTCTGCCTTGCCTGCCATGACGTCAGCCAGGGTTATGACCTCGCCGCTCCTGTCGTCACTTATCACGTCTCTGCTGTCTGTGTATGTGATAACTCTCGTCGTGATCACGGAAGTATCAAGAACAAAGGTCTTTGCCCCGCTCTTCTGCCTGTCATCGGCAATAGCACTGAGTTCGCGCCCCTTTCCGGGATTTGTAAGAACATCGAAATGCATATCAGGTGCAAAAACATTACGGTACTTACACACCTCGACAGTCTTCGGAACACTGATGGCCATAACGACCCTGGTATCAGCAGAGCTCGTGCCGACGCGGATCAGATAATCGCCCTCCTCGAGCACGCTCATCGCGGTATTCGCATCATAGGAAGCCAGATCCGTCATGTCGAACTCAATGGTCACTTCGCCCTTCTGTCCGGGAGCGATCACATCAGTCTTCTTATATCCGGCCAGCACCTGATAAGGCTTGTCGATATTGCCCGCAGGAGCGGAGCAGTACGCCTGGACGACTTCCTTGCCCGGATACACGTCTCCGGTATTTGTAACGGAAGCCGTGATCCTCACCTTCTGCCCCGTCAGTGACACGTCAGTAACCTCAGTATCAAATGTCGTGTATGACAGACCGAATCCGAACGGATACATCGGCTCGATCCCGAACGAATCGAAATACCTGTATCCGACGTAGATCCCTTCCTTGTACACCTCATCATCATTATCCGAGCTGAACGTAGCGGAGTTCGGATAATCCTCAAATCTCTTTGCCCACGTATCCGTCAGCTTGCCGGATGGAACCGACTTACCCAGAATGCAGTCGGCAATGATATTGCCTCCCACGTTGCCGAGCTGGCTCACCGTCAGGAGCGCCCCAACCCCTTCGATTGAATTGATAACCGACGTATCGATTATCCCGCCGCAGTTGAGGATGACCGCCGTCTTCTTGTATGAGGAAGCAACCTTGCGCAGGTTCGCCTCCTCCGTCTCGGTGAGCAGATAATCGCCTCTCTTATACTCGCGGTCCTTGCCCTCGCCCGCATCACGCGTGATCACGAACAGCGCAAGCTCGCTGTCCCTGTCGATATCCTGATCCGTCACTTCAGGCTGCTCCATAACCCCGAAAGGATTATCAAACTGCGCCATCTCCCCGACAATGTGCTTCTCCTCGGCATACCTCTTGATCTTCTGAATATACTCCTCGGTATACACCTCCAGATCCTTATCATACCTGTCGAGCCAGTCTTCATTCGTGATGACAAAACCGGCCTCCTTAAGTCCGTCATATACCGACACCTTAAATCTGCTGTTAACATCTCCGGAACCTGTACCGCCCTTTACAGTATGCCTTGCACCATTGCCGTACACAGCGATCCTGCACGGTTCTGTTACCGGAAGAGTCCCGTCGTTCCTGAGTATAACGATACACTCCGGAGCAAGCTC
>CADBNJ010000208.1 GCA_902795955.1 Oscillospiraceae bacterium | reverse complement strand
AGATTGCCGAATATATCAACTATCACATCAGCGAGCTCTCTGAGTGCTTTGTGATTTGTGTTGTTAACAAGGAATTCAGCATTCTCAAAACCGATATCAATGCCGGTAGCAGACGCAACAAGAGTATATTCGGCTCCCTGAAGTTCACCATCTGCGGCGCAGGCGGCGCGGATGAGGATCTTGAACGCCTCAAGTCCGTTAGGGAGGAGCATGAGAGCAGGGATTATCGACTTAGAGAGTTCATGGAGTTCATCCCTTCTCTCCTCATATGTCATATCCTCATATTTGTGACAAAGCTTCTCAAATTCAAACATATGGTGCCTCCTAATTATGCTTCTGTTAAGATTATATCATTGTGCTTCAGGCTTGTAACTGTCCTTGAGTGATACAGCCCTGTTGAATACAAGATGTCCGGGAACGGAATCCTTGTTGTCCGCGCAGAAGTATCCGACTCTGAGGAACTGAAATCTGTCTGCGGGTTTGGTGTCAGCAAGTGAAGCTTCAACCTTGGCGCCGTTTATTATCTCCAGAGAATCAGGATTGATAAAATCAAGGTAATTACAGTCAGCAAGGTCGGGCTGTTCAGTGAGGAAGAGCTTATCATACAGACGGATCTCAGCATCAACACATGTTCTTGAATCGACCCAGTGAATTGTTGATTTGATCTTACGGCCGTCAGCGGGGTTGCCTCCGCGGCTGTCTTTGTCCATCTCGCAGTGAACGGCAGTAACATTGCCGTCTTCATCTTTGTCACAACCGGTGCACTTAACTATATATGCAGACTTCAGTCTGACTTCGTTGCCGGGGAAGAGGCGGAAGTACTTCTTGGCGGGAACTTCCATAAAATCCTCAGCTTCTATCCAAAGCTCTCTTGAGAAAGACACGCTTCTTGTTCCGTCATCCGGGTTCTCAGGGTTGTTCTCAACCGTAAATTCTTCAGTCATGTCAGCAGGGTAATTGTCTATAATGAGCTTAACCGGATGCAGAACCGCCATTGCACGCTTGGCTGTCTTGTTAAGATCCTCTCTGAGGCAGTACTCAAGGAAGGCGAAGTCAACAAGTGAGTTGACCTTGGATACACCGTTCCTCTCGTGGAAAGCTCTGATCGCTGCCGGCGTATAACCGCGTCTTCTCAGGCCGCACAAAGTCGGCATTCTGGGATCGTCCCAGCCCTCTACATAACCGCTCTCGATCAAGTTCCTGAGCTTGCGCTTGCTTAGTACCGTATTTGTTATGCCAAGCCTTGCGAACTCGATCTGACGCGGCTTGCATTCGACGGAGATATTGTTGACAACCCAGTCATACAGAGGCCTGTGAGCCTCGAATTCAAGTGAACAAAGAGAGTGTGTAATTCCTTCAAGCGCATCCTCGATGGGATGAGCAAAGTCATACATGGGGTAGATTACCCACTTGGTTCCCTGTCTGTGGTGAGGGAGACGGTTGATCCTGTAGATAACGGGGTCTCTCATGTTGAAGTTGCCCGATGCCAGGTCGATCTTGGCTCTGAGTGTCATCTTGCCGTCTTCGAACTCGCCGTCTCTCATTCTGCGGAACAGATCAAGGCTCTCCTCGACAGGTCTGTCCCTGTAGGGGCTCCTGGCAGGAGTCTGCGTGTCACCGCGCATCTCCTTCATCTGTTCGGGCGTGAGCTCACAGACATATGCAAGACCTTTCTTGATAAGCTCTACCGCATATTCATACATCTGCTCGAAATAATCAGATGCATAATAGAACCTGTCGCCCAAGGTATGACCAAGCCACTTGATGTCTTCCTTGATCGCATCGACGAATTCCTCGTCTTCCTTGGTGGGGTTGGTGTCATCCATACGGAGATTGCACAGGCCGCCATACTGCTCAGCCATACCGAAATCGATCTCCAAGGCCTTCGCGTGACCGATATGAAGATATCCGTTAGGTTCGGGAGGGAATCTCGTGTGCACGGTCTTACCGTAACATCTTCCGCCTTCCTTAAGCTCCTCTTCTATGATCTCCTGAATAAAATGCTTTCCTTCAGCCATGTTATTAAAGCTCCTTTATCTTGTCGTATCCGATCCTGATCCTGCGGAGTGATTCTTCCTTGCCGAGAAGTATCAGCACTTCTGCACATCCGCCGGGTGTAACGGCAACGCCTGCCGCAGCGATCCTGACGGGCCACATTATAACAGAATTCTTGATCTCTTTGTCTTCCGCATACTTCTTGAGCGCCTCTGTAATAGTATCGCGGTCCCAATCGGTCTGTTCAAGAATTGTAATTGCATCACTGAGCATCTGTCTTGATGATTCAATAGTCGATTTGCTCTTCTTATGTTCAAAAAGAGAGATATCATAATCTGCCAGACTCCCCAGGAACGCCAGTTTGTCATCAAGCTGCGTAAATCTTGTGATCCTGGGCTTAAGTATCTCGTCGAGAAGCTGATACTTGTCGCTTGTTATGCCGTACTTGTCATAATAAGGCTTCGCGTGTGAAGTAAATTCAGCTTCTGACATTCTCTTGATATGCTCGGCATTGACCCATTCGAGCTTGTCATAATCAAAAACGCTCGGTGATTTGGATATGCCGTGCACATCAAATACCCTGATAAGCTCTTCGAGCGTGAATATCTCCTGATTATCGGACGGTGCCCAGCCGAGCAATGCGATATAGTTGATGATAGCTTCGGGAAGGAATCCTTCTCCGATAAGATCCATGAATCCGGTGGAACCGTGACGCTTGGACAGCTTGGAGATCGTCTCTGTTCCGTCCTCGTTAACGGTCTTGCCCATGATAAGAGGCAGATGAATGTATGTCGGGATATCCCAGCCGAAATCATTGTACAATGCATTGTACTTTGGCGTCGATGACAGATACTCCGATCCTCTTACAACATGTGTGATTCCCATGGTATGGTCATCTATTACATTCGCGAAATTATATGTCGGGAAGCCGTCTGCCTTCAGCAGTATCTGGTCATCAAGATCCTCGTAAGGCACCGTTATATCGCCGTAAACAAGGTCATTATATGTTGATTCGCCTTCTGTCGGCATCTTCTGGCGGATGACGTAGGGAAGACCCTTGGCAAGATTATCGTCAATCTCCTGCTGTGACAGATTCCTGCAGTGACGGTCGTATCCGACGGCACCTGATTCATGAAGCTTCTCAAGTCTCTCCTTGGTGCAGAAGCAGTAGTAGGCACAGCCTTTCTTTACAAGTTCTTCGGCATACGGCTTATAGAGGCTGAGTCTTTGGCTCTGAACGTAAGGACCGTAGTCTCCGCCTATATCAGGTCCTTCATCGTGGACCAGTCCGGCTATCTTCAGCGTGTTGTAGATAACATCTGTAGCGCCTTCAACATATCTCTCCTGATCGGTATCTTCGATCCTGAGCACAAAAGTGCCGTCCTCGTGCTTAGCTATAAGGTACTCATAAAGTGCCGTCCTTAAATTGCCCACATGCATAAAACCGGTGGGACTTGGTGCAAATCTTGTCCTGATCTTCATGGATCGCTCCCTCTTGTATTAATTACTTTATCTTGTGCAGTCTGTATTATATCACTTATAATAATTAAATATTTAGTGGTATCATTAAATATATCATAAATTTTGGGGGAACTCGATTTGGATAGATTGTCCGTTAACCGGAAAGGCGAATATTACTGCGGTCAGAGCATTGCTTTCGATTATGTGTGTAAATATATAGAGGAGCGTGGCAGCATTGACATTAAGGGCGCCAGGATCCTTGTTGTCTCCGACCGTAATGTCGGCGGTTACTTCTATTCGAGATTTGAGCAGCAATTCCTGGATAAGGGCGTAAGACCGCAGCTGGTGATCGTAGATGCGGGAGATATGTATAAGAAGCTTGAAGCCGTGTCTGAAGTGGTGAAGGCTTTTGTGGACTTTGATTTCGGGAGCGGGGATCATGTAATAGCGCTTGGCGGAGGCGGAGTTCTTGATGTTGCGTCTTTTGCCTGCAGAATATTCAATGCCGACCTTAAGCTGATCCTTGTGCCTACCACGCTCAATGCCATGGCTGAAGGAAGCGTTGCCAGACGTTCAATGATCAATTCGGGGAGCCATAAGAACGTGATCGCGGAGGACAGCGATGTGTGTGCCGTCTTTGCGGATCCCGATTTCCTGAGATCAGTGCCTGATAAGGTCAGGATGAACGGATATGCTGCGTGTGTCAGGTATTCGGTCCTTGAGGATCCTAGCCTGCTGCAGGAGATCACAGGCTACGGTGACCTTCGTTTATTTCTTGAGAAAGTTTATAATACCAGAGCTGCCATTGAGAGGAAGAATCCGGTTCTTCTGACGTTGGGCAACGAGATCGCCGATGCGATAGAGGGGTATTTCAGATTCATGAATTACTCTGAGGGTGAGGCTCTTGCTCTCAGCATCTATTCAGCTGTGCCCGAGAAGATGCGTGCGGGTCTCAGGGAGATGTATGACAGAGCAGGATTGCCGTATGAACTTAAGGGAGTCTCAGGCAAGATGATACTTAAGGTAATGGGTGATTCTCTCAGGAGACGTTACCGCGACGGCATAATGATGGTCGATCTGGCACAGGATAAACGGTCCTGGGCAGTGAAGCAGACCGGAATTGCCGAAGCAATGGAAGTGCTGGAGAAGAGGATAGGAGTTATATGCGCAGATTAGTATCAATAGTATTGATCATATCTATTTTAATGCTGACCGCCTCCGGGTGCAGGAAGAATGAGGATGACCGTCCTGTTGCTGATTACGGAACATACGGTTCTGATTTTGCAAGGAAACTTGCCAAAGAGACCCCTTTCCGCAAGGCATATTCTGCAGAAGAAGCCAAGGCAGGCAGCATGATCGAGGAAGAATTCCGCAAGCTCGGATATGATGTTCAGAAACAAGCGGTTACCGGAACTGATGGCAAGCAGTCCAACAATTATATTGCTGTCTTTGACGGGATCGGTTTGTTCAGCAAGAGCAAGGATACCGGTGAATATATACAGACTCAGAGATATCTGATCGTAGGT
>CADBNJ010000207.1 GCA_902795955.1 Oscillospiraceae bacterium | reverse complement strand
GAGAGCTATGTGAACATTTCCGCTATCGACCAGTATTACCAGGAGACCGGCAATGAGGAAGGCCAGACGGAAGGTGCGCAGTCCGCGTTCAACACGGATACGTCCATGGTGCTCTGCACCATCTCATTCAGGATAAGGCAGGATGCTTCGGGACAGATACCCTTCTGGATCGAGGATCCGGGTGAGTTCATAGCTGCGGGGGGAGCCTCTGTATCGACTGCAGTTGATAATTCGATAAGCGTTACCATAAGCAACAAGGTTTCCAATGATGCTTCGCTGGTGGATCTCAGATTGAATGAGGCTGAGTTAACGCCGTCATTCAGCAATGATATAACGGAATATACTGCAACTGTCGAGAGATCTGTTACCGATGTAGGAGTTACGGCAACACCTTCGAATCTATGGGCAGGCGTCATCATAAACGGCAACAACAATCTTCAGATCGGTGATAACATGCTGACGGTAATCGTTACGGCGCAGGATAAGGTGACGCAGAGTGAATATCACATCCGCCTGACGCGCAAGGAGAGTTACGTTCCGGAGAATGCGGTGTTTGCCGACAGCATCGGCAACTCCTTTACCTTTCTCGATTTCCCCAAGGACTTCGAAGCTCCTGAGGGATTTGTCCAGAGGATCAGGAATGTTAATGATTTCGCTGTTCCCGCATATGTCAGGGACGGCTTTGTGAGCGTGCTGCTGTACCTTTACGACGGCGAGAATCCTCCCGGACTGTATCTGTATAACGATGAGCTTAAGACGGTTATCCCTTATAACAGTGAGCTTGTCGTAATGCAGAAGAGCAGCGTCTTAATAAGAACGGCTG
Source organism: Oscillospiraceae bacterium (assembly GCA_902795955.1). Classification (GTDB taxonomy): domain Bacteria; phylum Bacillota; class Clostridia; order Saccharofermentanales; family Saccharofermentanaceae; genus Saccharofermentans. The sequence continues at coordinate 6,889 of CADBNJ010000207.1, read as the reverse complement.
TTCCGGAGGATGTGGTCATCCCCAAGGATTTCCGCGAGGATATCAAGACGGTCGGCGGAGTGGAATATGCGGGATACCGCGATGCCGAAGACAGGTTCGTCTGTTATCTGTCCGATGAAGCCGGCAATGCGGGATTCTATTCATATGATGATGTCGATAATATGTTTATCAGATATGTTCCGGTTGACAGGACGGCTCAAAAAGCCTATAGTGCCTTGTTGACAGTGTTTATGATCATCACGGCTCTTGAAGCCTTGTTCCTGATCGTCATAGTCATCATTGTCCACAGGGTTCTGTCACACCGTAAGAATCCGAAGCCTAGAAGAGTGTAATACAGAGTCAGAAGGGAATAAATATAATGGGAATCGTTAAGACAATGTTGTTCGGAGGAGATCACCTCACCGAGAAGCAGGAGAAATGGCGCAAGATATTCATGTATCTTGTAAGCGGCGGGGTAACTACCGTAGTTAATTTCGCGTCGTTCCTTATATTTGATCTTCTGGTAACGGCGAAGCTGAACGTATCTGTGTTCGGATATGCGTTCGATCTGATGACGCTTATCAATCAGATAATCGCCTGGGTCATCGCCGTTCTGGTCGCTTACCTGACCAACAGGATCTTTGTGTTCAGATCCTCGGGGAGTGTTATCAAGGAGCTTCTCAGCTTTGCGGCGGCGAGAGTCGTGTCTTTCCTCGTGATCGAGCTCGGAATATTCTCCATCATGATCGCCGTTTGCGAGAACGGATTCAACACTCCTCAGGATTCCACATGGTTCGCGATAGGCAGCTTTGCATTCACATATCTGCACCTGATCAAGATACTCAATTCAGTATTTGTGGTCATTGCCAACTACGTTATGAGCAAGATCTTCGTTTTCAAGAAGGAAGACATGAAATAATATGACACAAAAGACGCCTGAATTCCTAGCTGATGCGGTCAAGTTCGGCATTAATCCGGGGCTGGAGCGCATAAACGGGCTTTGTGAACTCCTGGGTCATCCCGAAAGGGTTTTCCGCGTCATCCATATAGCAGGCACGAACGGGAAGGGGTCGGCAACCGCTTTCGCATCGTCGATGCTGGCTGCATCCGGCCTTAAAACGGGAGTTTTTACTTCTCCTTTCCTTGAGAGATTCTCCGAGAGGATAAGGATCATTGACGGAAGGGAAGGACTGTACAGATATGCAGGGGATGATTCTTACGGCGAGATAGATGACATCTCCCTGGCAAGGCTGACTGACAGGGTCAGGGAAGCCTCAGAGAAGCTGACCGGTACCGGGACGGAACACCCCACGGAGTTTGAGCTTGTTACGGCAATCTGCCTTCTGTACTTCTCGGAACAGAAGGTCGACTGTGCCGTAATGGAGACGGGGCTCGGCGGAAGGCTGGATTCAACAAATATCTTCGATGATCCCATAGCGTCGGTAATAACCTCGATAGGGATGGATCATACGGCGGTTCTGGGTGATACGATCGATAAGATCGCCCGGGAGAAAGCCGGAATAATGAAGAAGGATCACATTCTGTTCTGTGTCGATCCGTCGCATATGATACTCACGGATGAACAGGCAGCGACAGTCAGGAAGACTCTGACCGTTGAAGCGGCAGAACGCGGCTGCAGGCTGGAATTCATTAAGCCTGAGGACGGCACGGTCAGCTATACTGATGATCATAAGATGGAGTTCCGCGTGGATAACATGACAGTCAGGACATCGCTTCTCGGGGATCATCAGTGCGGCAATTGCTCTGTTGCTTATGCTGCAGTAAAGGAGGCTTCACACATATGGCCGTCGATCACGGAGGAGTCATGCCGTGAAGGGATATCCATGACGGTGTGGAAATGCCGTGCGGAAGTGCTTTGCACGGATCCTTTTGTAATACTTGACGGGGGGCATAATCCGCAGGGGGCGAGGAGTTTTGCGGAAGTATATGCAAGGCTTGATGGGGGAAGGCTGATCAGGCGCCCCGTAAGGCTCGTGATAGGTGTGATGGCTGACAAGGATATAGAAGGCGTGATAAGAGCATACAGGGACTGCGGACTTCAGATCGGGGAGGTCTGGCCGGTTAAGGTAGCCAATTCAAGAACGGCAGATCCCGCCCAGCTTTATAATATTATCAAAGAAGTGTATAATAAACCGATCAACAGAGGTGATACCGGTGACCCTGAAGAGGCTGTCGGTACCGCATACGGCTTATCCCTGAAGGATAAAGTACCGCTCGTTGTCACGGGGTCTTTATATCTTCTCGGACAGGTCAGAGGCAAACTGAAAGGAATCATCGGATGCACGACTATCTGAGTCTTTTGCTGGCTATCCATCCAATCGAGGAGAAGGACCTGATCCTCTTCGAAGTCAGTGTTGAGGAGAAGGCAAACATCATCAGGCAGTACAACAGAGCCCTGCTCAATGCGAAGGGTGACGGTACTGACGTGGCACAGATCTTCCTCAAGCCTCTCATAACAAAATATCCTCAGTGGGGTGATACCGCACTGATATTCGGTCTGTGTCTTGCCAGGGAGGGACAGTTCAAGAGAGCAGTCCAGAGCCTGGAATTCGCGATCAACAACACACTCGGTCACGAGCAGTACCTCGCTATAGCACAGGATGCGCTGAGGAAGTGCAAGGAGGATATCAATATTCCTGCCAACGAGCTTCCGCCCGTTGATTTTGCCGATAAGATGAAGAACGCCCAGATGGCGGAGGGAGCATCTCCTTCCGAACGCAGGAATTATCAGGCACCTATACTCATGAAGGCTTCCAAGGGTGTTAATTCCTTCCAGATCGCTTCAGAGAAGGAGAGACGTGACATCATGATGCGTTCCGCATCCGGCGGCGATGAGCTGGCCAGTGATGACATAGACATAGAGAGCGTAATGACACCCGGAGACAAGGCAAGGCTCGGTGTCAAGATCGGGATCGGAGTCCTGGCAGCCGGTGTAATACTGCTCCTTGTATTTCTGGTGATAATACCGCTCTCCACCAAGATCAAGCTTGCTGACGAGAACGCTAAGAGAATAGATTTTATCATGGATAAGTTCGAGCAGTATAAGGACGATCCTGAAGTTGCACAGGTAATAAAAGAATATGCGGAGCAATTCGATATCGGAGGATAAGTATGAAGTATATAAGCACAAGAGGTTATGAGAAGAGATACACGGCCGCGGAAGCTATCATCCTCGGCATTGCGCCTGACGGCGGTCTGTTCGTTCCCGAGGAGATCCCTACTTTGTCGCGCGGCGATATCGAATCAATGAAGAACATGAAGTATTATCAGATATCCGCCAAGGTCCTGAGCAAGTACCTGGACGGATTCTCCGAGCAGGAACTGCTGGAATATACTTCTGCCGCATATGCAGAGGAGAAGTGGGGGGAGAATACCGTTCCTCTCGTTCAGATGAATCCTTATAACGACAGGGAATATATCCTCGAGCTGTGGCACGGCCCCACGTGTGCATTCAAAGATGTCGCGCTTCAGCTTCTTCCTCATCTCATGACCGCTTCCATAGCAAAGACGGGAGCTAAGGATAAGATCTGCATCCTTACGGCAACATCGGGCGATACCGGCAAGGCCGCTCTTGAAGGATTCAAGGATCTTCCCGGAACGGAGATAATCGTTTTCTATCCTACCGGCGGTGTATCTGAGGCGCAGAAGCTCCAGATGGTAACGACGGGCGGAGAGAATACGCATGTTGTTGCAGTTAACGGATGCTTTGACGATGCGCAGACGGGCGTCAAGAAGATCTTCGGTGACGATGCTTTCGCGAAGGAGCTGGAGGCCAAGGGCATAAGGCTGTCTTCGGCGAACTCCATCAACTGGGGCAGGCTTGTTCCGCAGATCGCTTATTATGTGTATTCATACGTCGAGCTCCTCCGCATGGAGAAGATCGAGATGGGCGAAGCCATCAATATCGTTGTGCCGACAGGGAATTTCGGTAATATCCTGGCAGCTTGGTTTGCAAAGCAGATGGGCATCCCGATACATAAGCTCATCTGTGCATCCAACCGCAATAAGGTCCTTTGCGACTTCTTCAACAACGGTAAATATGACCGCAACAGAGAGTTCTATAAGACAACATCGCCTTCCATGGACATTCTCATCTCATCCAATCTTGAGAGACTCCTGTTCGAGGTGACGGAGTGTAATTCGGGACTCGTGGTCGAGTGGATGAATGCCCTTTATTCCGGCGGAACGTACACGGTGGATCCTACGACACTTAAGGTGCTTCACCGCATGTTCGTCGGCGGATTTGCGGATGAGAAGGGTGTATATAAGACAATCCTCGATGTCTATGACAGGACTGATCATGTGATCGATACCCACACGGCAGTAGGCTTCAATATCTACAACCGTTATCATCAGAGATCAGGTGATGAGCATAAGACGGTATTTGCATCGACGGCATCCCCGTTCAAGTTCGCTCCGGCAGTCATGGATGCAATTAGGGGCGAAGGCTACAGCAACGGAAGATCCGTGGAGACGGTTATCGCCGAATTGTCTGAAGAGAGCGGACTTGAGATACCGGAGGGGATCAAGGACCTCTCTAGGAAAGAGATCAGACACAAAGATGTGATCGATAAGGAAGACATGGAAGACAAGGTCAGAGAGATCCTGATCGGAGGATAAGATGTCTGACAGGAAGAAGGTCCTTCACATTGCGGTCACGGCAGGCATTCTGGCAGTATTATACATCCTGCTGATGACGGTTGTGCCGGGATTGTCCGTATGGACTTCTTCGCATAAGATCAATTATTCCGGCAAGGCTGACGACCATGAGATCGCTGCCGGTGATTCGTATTCCCAGGCTTTTGTAATGCCGTGTGATGTCTTAAGATCTGTTGACATACACCTGGACAGCAACGGGTCTCCGAATGTGGTAAGAACAGACATTCTCGTCACGCTGCAGGACGGTTCAGGCAATGTTATCGCGTCTAAGAATATAACATCAGCATATGATTCCATACTCGATACCGGCAGGCTCAGGGTACAGCAGGGCGGCAGTTATGTTCTCAATGTAACCGTGAATGATGCAGGCGGGGAAGGCAAAGCCGTTAAAGCCCCCGTGTTGAAGACCAATCCCGGAACCGGCAGTATCATGTTTGAAGTAAACGGGACAGGCAGCGGTTCATCTGCCAAGCTGCTTTTTGCAGCGGTATACGTGATATTCGGTGCTATGGTAATGCTGTATGTATATAACCTTGACAAGAGCTCGTTTGGTGAATGTGCCGTGTCAGACAGGGTGATCATAGGAGTGCTCGTATGTGCATCCGTATTCATGATCTGTCAATACTATGACCTGTTCATGATAATCAAGAGTGCCCTCAGGATGCTCGATTCATTTAAGGCGGGCAATTTTACCGATTATTACGGTTATTCTTATCTGAGTGAGCTTGGCAATCAGAGCAACAAGATGCTTTTTGCTTATGAGTACAACTTCTTCCAGATATTCTTTACGCTGATACTCATTCTCCCGCTGTCATTCTTCATGGACGGGAATTTCTACGGCGGAGGTATGGAAGGATTGTTTGCTGCCATGTACCTGTCCGTTGTGCTGACGGTCCTGCTCTTTGCAGCCGTTAAGCTTATAGGCAGGATATTCAAGGCTTGCGGAATGGATGATAAGTCAGCGGGGGCAGCGAAGATGATATTCATTTCTTCTCCCATGCTGCTGTACATATCGATCGGATACGGACAGATAGATATTATGTACATGATAGTCATAATATGTGCGCTCCCGCTCTATTACTCCAGGAAGTATTATGCTTTCTCTGCCGTGATGTCGCTGGCAGTTGCGATGAAGACCATACCTCTATTTATCTTTTTCCCGCTCCTGCTCCTGGCTGTTAAGAAGGTTAAGGATATCATAATAAACACGGCAATCGTTATGGTGCTGCCCGTATTGACTCACGTAGTTTTCGAGAGAAGTGCCTATCACGGAGCTATCTCGAGGATCATTGAAGAAGACTATTCGTATGTCAGCAGACTGGCAGAAGTCAGGGCGGGTGATGTCATGTCACTGTTCATAGTATCGTTTGCGGCAGTATGTGTGATCTGTTACCTGCGCAAATCGGACACGGATAACCGCAGGAGGATGCTCTTTGAATCACAACTGGCCATAGCGGCTGTTTATGCGGCATTTATTATCTTTGTGAACTGGCATCTGCAGTGGATGATACCTCTGGTACTGTCGGTATCGATACTCATTCCCATGATAAGGGATAATAAGAATATACTGATCATCGATATTGCTGCCGAATCTCTTTTCATCGCAACAGCGTGCTTTATGGCCACTTCTTCAAATCAGGTGAATTTCGGTCTGCTGCCGCTTATAACAGGTGAATACAGTGATGCTCCGGAGATCACGGTGATCATGAGGAATATCTCTCCGGTTACCTCCATTGCCGTGAGATCATGTCTTGCGGTCGTGCTGGTTACACTGATAGTACTGTTGTTCAGGAAGAGGAACAGCATATGTGACGGCGACGGTCAGGCGGCAGTTTCAGTCGACAGGCGGTATGTTATCGGGAGGACGGGAATACTGTACCTGCTGATACTGTTCTTCTGCTGGACATTCTTTTACATAGGGTGATGATATGGCACACTACTACGACGCACAACCCGATACGGCATCAGACATCAGGCTGATAGATTACAGGATAGACGGAAGTGATTTCAGCTTCGCGACGGACACCTCTGTGTTCTCGAGGAACGGCGTTGACTTCGGGACCGACCTCCTGCTCAAGGAGATCATTAAGGATGTCAGGCAGATGAGATCGGGAGGCGGCAATTTCCTTGATCTCGGATGCGGCGTGGGAGTTGTCGGGATCGTATTCAAGTACAAGTTCATGAAATATGATTGCCGCGGTGTTGATGTCAATTCGCGTGCCGTGTCTCT
>CADBNJ010000206.1 GCA_902795955.1 Oscillospiraceae bacterium | reverse complement strand
GTTGCTGCCCGCAGCCGCAAGCGCCGTGATCCCGATACTGTTGAGCATCATTATCACCGACAGTATAACTGAAGACAGTTTGCCATACCTGCTGATCTTCGTTCTCATGAGCACTACCTCCGTAAAGACATAAATATACACAATAACACATATATTTTATCATGCCGTAAAGCCCGCAGTCATTATCCAAACTGCGAATAAACTGCGACTGAATTGTTAATAAATCACAAAAAATTGATTTTGAGGCTCTGTACAAATCTTTAGTCAAGTCATATAATCTACTCGTTCCAAGGCGGGGCGCAATTCCCCGACCGGCGGTGTTAGGCAAAGCCTTAAGCCCGCAACTCCTGTCAAATAACTGACAAGACAGGACTGACGCAGTGAGATCCTGCGGCCGACGGTAAAGTCCGGATGAAAGGAGTATTTATATGTCTGAACTTACCATCACTGAACAAAGCACAAGAACACGCCGTATCACGGCAACTGCCATCCTTGCGGCAATGGCGGAAGTACTCATGCTGCTGGAGGTCCCCCTCCCCTTCATGCCGCCGTTCCTGAAGTTTGATTTCTCTGAGATCCCGGTGCTTGTCGGGTCTTTCGCGTTGGGGCCGGTATACGGAGTGATCATTGAACTCCTTAAGAATCTCATACACCTGCCCTTCACGGCAACCTCCGGAATCGGTGAGATGAGTAATTTCCTCACGGGAAGCATATATGTTTTCGCCGCGGGAATGATATATCTTAAGCACCGCACACGCAAGGGCGCCGTAGTATCGATGCTGATCGCCACGCTGTGTCTGGCACTTATAGCAGTACCGCTCAATTATTTTGTGACACTGCCCCTCTACGGAAGCGTTCTCGGATTCCCCACAGATGCCATCATCGGGATGAGCGCGGCCGTGAATCCTCTCATAACCGACAAATGGTCCCTTATCTTCTGGGCATTCGTTCCGTTCAACCTCTTCAAGGGGATCGTGGTGGCTTTCATCACTTTCTGGATCTACAAGCCGATATCCAAGCTGATCAACAGGACTTACGAGCAAACGAGGCGATGATCTCTATTGACTTCTGACCTTCGGGCCAGTCGGGATGACCGATTGGGAATACGTGCGTCATCACGCGCCCGTCTGTCGATACCGCATCGTAGAATTCCGCATGAGGAACAAGTGCGGCCAGTGCCTTGTTGTCTTCTCTCAGGAAATCGTCATCTCCCGTGATTATCGCGACATCCATTTGCTCAAGCATGTCCGCAAGAACCTTAAGATCGTAGTATTCTTCAGGTATCTGCTTCCCGTTCCCCGCGAGAAGCGCCCCGGGGAAATCATTCCTGTCTATGGTGTAGCAGCCGCATATAAGCGACGCTGACACTGCCCTGTCATTCCTGACAGCCATGAGCATGGCGAGATAACCGCCGGCGGAATCTCCTGTAAAGTGGTAAGTGTCGAATCCATATTCCCCGCTTACATAGTTCAGCGCGGAGTCCAGATCTTCGATAACACCGGTAAGCGGCACGCCGGGCATGAGCCTGTAATTGACGTTGACCACCGGAATGCCGGATGCTTTGGCGAGCCTCATTCCGAAGTTCTTGTCGAGCTCCTTGTACCCGTATACAAAGGCACCGCCGTGGATGAGGATATAACACTCACCTGTCATCTTATGTCCGGGCGTGACGTATATATCAAGAAGATGTTCCGGTGATCCGTCGTCAATATACGGAATATCCTTCCTGACTTCGACTCCTTCCGGGAATACCTCGGCTTCAAGCCTCGGCTGATCGTAGAACTGACAGTCTCTTATAAACACTTCTGCCTTGTGCAATACTTCACTGTTCATATCAGTCACGCCGTAAACACTCTGAAGATATCCGGGAAATACAAAAGCAACACGACAGCTACCGCATATACCACGCCGAGCAGGATAAGGAACAGGTCACCGAGGATGACATCGACGGGATTGCCCTCATCATTTTTCTCGATATCATAGGTGTATCTCATAGTCATTATCATTACCAGGGGAGCAGTTATGACCATATTGCTGCTCGCGCCGCTGTCTATGCTCCACAGCGAATAGAATATGATAAAAGCTCCGAGATACATGTACATGTTGCTCCTCAGGAACGGGAGACTGTACTGTTCCAGGACCGCCCTCGTCGAATCGCCGCACGCCTTCTTCTCATTGTGGCGCTTGCCGAAAGCCATAAACAAAGCCAGAGCAATAAGAGTCAGATACAACCAGTTGGACACTCTTACGCCCGTGATGATGGAGCCGTACTCCAGGCGGAGCACATAACCGGATACCAGCACCACAATGTCGATGACAGGCTTATGCTTCCAGGATTTGCTGTACATGATGTTCAAAAGAACATAAAGGACCGGAATCAGATAGCATACCGACAGCCCTGCCGCAAACCAGTTGATGACCAGTGCACCGGCCACGCACAGCACAAAGAGGATCATGCCCTCAGTCTTACTTACTGCGCCGCTGGCTAGCGGACGCCTGCACTTTGTCGGATGATTCCTGTCATTCTCGATATCACACAGATCATTAAGGACATATACTGCGGAAGATGCCAGCGAGAAAACAAAGAATCCCAGAACAAGCTGTATCATTACCGCCTGCTCGAATACGACCTTGCCAAACAGCGGCGGTATCATGACGATAACGTTCTTGATCCAATGCTTAATGCGCATCAATCTGCAATAGTTAACTGCCTTGCTCATCCGTATGTCCCTTCTGTCACTCTGTTATTTTAACAGGATTAGGCTGTAATGTCATTAAGCGTAAATAAGCCCCCGGAGCTTTTGGTAAGCT
>CADBNJ010000205.1 GCA_902795955.1 Oscillospiraceae bacterium | reverse complement strand
TGTGCCGTCAGGCCCGACATAGAATACGGAACCGTTCAACTCAACGTCAAAGAGCACCTGACCTTCATCAGGGTTGAGCGCCTCGAACTCACTCCAGTACACTTCAAGATTGAATCCTTCAGGACCGGGTTCGAACTCCAGGATATAATCCTCTCCGTTCTTAGTAACCTTTAGATAATTACCATATGAATCTTCAACTATCGGGGTCATGTCCCTCACTCTCTCGGGAGGAACAAGAGTAAAGGTCATCTTCATTCCTTCAACATAATCGTAATGATATACACAATACGGTATAACATCATGATCACCGAGCTTCACAAAAGCCTCGGGATTATTCATCTCATCGCGTCTGTCATCATATCCGATCGCAAAGAAACCCCTGTCAGAATTATACGCATGATCTGCGATCCACTTATCTTCATCCTCATCATAGAGATATCTTGCCTCATCCCCCTGCTCTGCAGATACGATCGAGTCACCCTTCCTCTCGTAAAGAGCGATCCCTTCAAAGGATGATCCACCCCTCATTTCGATAAGCGTTCCAAGTGATCCTGTGATCTTGCCTGACTGTGCTACAGTAAGACTTCCATCTTCGTTGATATACAGACAGTTGAGTCCGAACGATCCGTCAGGAGCACTCTGTATCTCGAGCGTGCCGTTGATAACTGCGGAGTTGGCACTCACTGTGACAGCCTGAGAGTAGCCTTCAAAACCACCGGCCTTGATAGAGAGCTTAACATCTTTATCAACGACCAGCTCGTCGATCCTCATTGAAGAATCCAGTTCAAGATCAGCAGTAACCCTGAGATTATAAGCAGGGGCTGCGGGATGACCGTCTTCATTGTTGCTAAAGAACCTTGTTCTCAAAGCATCATAAGTGATCTCTCCGGTATATGCTTCCTCATTGGTGGAAATAATGCCAAAATCAGTAACTATCTGCCCGTCACCTGCAAGTCTGTATTCAACATTGCCTGAAGAAACGACCTCCACAGGAACATTGACTACAGCATTGTTGGCTATAAGTATTCCGCCCTCCTCTTCAAAGTTATAAGTACCTCCTTCAACATAGATCCCCATCAGGGACCCGTCATCAGGGTACTCTGTCGTGACATCATAGATGTCATCGCCCTCATCATCATGACCTGCAATATACAGGTAGTAGATCTTCTGCCCGTCCGCCCTTACAAGCAGCCCGAAAGGCAGGCACGTGATCACCATCGCGACGGCTATCGCGACGGCAAGGTAGCGTCTCATCTTGTAAAACATGGTGACCTCCTTGTTAGATAAACGTTGTTTATTGCAAATATTCAACCAACATACTGTTAATTCTAACAGGTTTGCAGGAGACTTACCTTAAAATCAAAGAAAATTGCGTATTTAGTTACAGTTAATTCACAAATGGACACGTCATATGCCGTCAGGCTTTGAAGGAGGCGTACCTTCCGGCCTGCCGCCCGGCGGAGGTTCGTGAGATCCGTCAGGCTTTCCTCCCGAAGGAGGTTCTCCCGGCATACCGCCGCTGCCGTCAGATTCCGAACTGAATACGATTGCCGTTCCTTTCGAGCTTGTACCCGCAGTATACGGAACGCCATCCACATAGAGAGTGTATCCGTTAAGATCGATCCCGTCCGCTTCACACGACAGCCCCTTTACGTAGGAATTGCCTGTGAGCACCCACTGAGAACCGGACTCTATAGCTACATATACATCTCCTCCGTTAGCAGCATTGACAGCACCGCCGTAAACTGAATCAGTTCCAAGATACAGATTCACGCCCGAGACTTTATCAACGACTATATCGCCTTCAACGTCCTGCGCATTGAGATACAGATTGACCTTGCCGCCGTTGCTTCCTTCCTTGCCCCAACCGGCAGCTTCTGCCCTGAGAAGCACTCCGTTCACATCCTCATTGATGATAACGGCATTGCTGAGAGTAATCGTTGCCGTAGTATTATTAACAAAGAAAATATCCCCGTTCTTATTGGTCAATGATCCGTCTGTCATCGTGAACGCAGCCGCACCCTTTGCGGCATCACCCGACATTGACTGATATATCATGACCGCCTTGTGAACAGATGATTTGTCGCTGTTATTCGTATTATTATCGGCTGTCAGCGTTACATTATTCAGAGTAACTGAATTGCGGCCCTCAACAACTATACCTTCGGATGAGGTCGATGTCAGATTAGCCTCCGATACCGTAATATCAGCTGTTGAATATATGACCGGTGAGCCCTTGCCGGATGTCGTATAGGTGCCTTCCTCAACCTTTACCGTTCCGCCGCCCCTGTCGGATCTTATTGCAGCGGAGGAATTACCTGTTGTGCTGATCGTAAGATTCTTCGCGATCATCGTCCCGCCGCCCGTAGTCATAAGTCCGCCGGAGCAGTCACCGCTTGTTGTAATCTGCGAATTGCTTATATCGACCGTTGTACCGCTTCCGTAAGAGAAAACGGCATTGGCGTGCTTGCCGTTCGTATCGATCGTCATGTTCTCGAGAGTCAGTGTTGCTCCGTTCGTTGCAAAGACTGCGGCATTATCGCCGTAGAAATCAGCCTCGTCACCGGCCGAGGAATCCCCGGTCTTTGTCACCTTGACACCGGAATAACTCTTCTCTTCGCCGTCGGCCTCGATTGCGTGTTCACCGTCATTTGCGCTTGTGATCTCTCCGCCGGTAACACCTGTCTGTTCCGAACCCGTCCCGTTAGCGGATCCGCCGGCACAGCCCGCTGATGACATGATCACGGCTGATGTCAAGAGTAATGCAAGTAATCGTCTGATCTTTTTTCCGTTCATTATCCTATCCTCGTCTTTCATCAAGATTATATCCAAACATCCTTGTAAAATCTAATATATACTGCAAACCTTAAATGAACTTAAAAAAAGCGCCCCGCCTGAAGTGGAGCGCTTCAATATAACAATGTTACAAAAGCCTTTACTCTGCCGTATCCTCTGACTTCTCTTCAGCAGGCTTCTCTTCAGCCTTCTCCTCTGCCTTAGTCTCTGCAGGTGCGGAAGGAGCAGGTGTGATCTCATCTTCCATGATAACTCTTGTTGCAGACTCGGGATTGAACTTATTGCCGCACTTGAAGCAGAAGGCATACTCAAGGTTATTCTCCGTCTTACATGAAGGACAGAGCTTCAGTCCCTTCTCAAACAGGATCTTATGCTTCAGCTCTTCAATATCCCTGTAAAGCTTCGTAACGGAATCACAGCGTGTGTTGATATCCTTGGTAACATCAACATTATTATCCTTGTACTGACCATAGTAAAGACGGCCGATCTCGTCATAATATCTCTTAATAGAAAGGTTCTTATCGCTTATTGCCTTCTCATATCCCTGGATAACCTTTGTTTTGGGGTCAAATAATGCCATTTATGTTCACCTCCGAGTAATAATACTGTAGTAATTATACAGCATTATAGACAAAAAACAATATCACTGTGCCCCTTCTTTTAGTGCAATTATGACATCTCTGATAGCCGCAGCCTGCTCGAAATCAAGGTCTTTTGCAGCCTTCTTCATCTCTGATGTGAGCTTGTCGATCATCTTATCCCTGTCAGAAGGATCGATCTTGCTCTTGATCACTCCGTCATTGATAAGAGACTCCACATCGAGTTTCTTATTCTTCGTCTCTGAAGCAGCGCCCATTATCGTCTCAAACACATCCTTGACAGGCTTTATGACCGTCCTGGGAACTATTCCGTGCTCTTCATTATATGATTTCTGTATATCGCGCCTGCGGTTAGTCTCGCCCACGGCTTCCATTATCGAGTCGGTTATCTCATCGCAGTACAGTATGACACGGCCGTTGCTGTTACGCGCACATCTTCCGATGATCTGTATCAGGGATCTCGTCGAACGCAGGAACCCTTCCTTGTCAGCGTCAAGTATCATGAGGAGCGACACTTCGGGAAGATCTATTCCCTCTCTGAGAAGGTTGATACCTACGATAACGTCAGTCTCATCATTGCGGAGCTTGTTGAGTATCCTCATGCGCTCGACAGTCTTGATATCCGAATGGAGATAGTCGACACGGACATTCTCCTTTGCCAGGAAGTCGGTAAGATCCTCACTCATCTTCTTCGTCAACGTCATTATGAGAGACTTCTCGCCGCGCTTCTTATTCTCTGCAAGTTCATGGAGGATATCTTCTATCTGCCCTTCAACCGGTCTGATGAATATCTCCGGATCGAGAAGTCCTGTCGGCCTTATAACCTGCTCTACAACCTTGCTGCTGTGCTTTAATTCATAATCGGCAGGAGTAGCCGATACGAACACCGTCTGTCCCATACGCTGTTCGAATTCGTCGAATTTCAACGGTCTGTTGTCAAATGCGGAAGGAAGCCTGAATCCGTACTGAACAAGCATCTCCTTACGCGCCCGGTCGCCGTTATACATCGCACCCACCTGCGGTATCGTCTGATGCGACTCGTCGATGAGAAGAAGATAATCATCGGAGAAGAAATCCATTAATGTACAAGGAGCCTCACCGGCAGCTCTTCCCGATATGTGCCTCGAATAATTCTCGATGCCTTTGCAGAAACCCGTCTCACGCATCATGTCGATATCGTATCTTGTCTTCTGCTCAAGCCTGTATGCCTCGATCAGCTTGCCCTCTTCCCTCAGTTCGGCAAGGCGCTCTTCAAGCTCCTCCTCGATCGTCTCAAGAGCATGCATCAGCTTGGCACGTCCCGTTGCATAGTGTGAAGCAGGGAATATCTCAATGTAATTCTTGGAATACTCCGTTCGTCCCGTGATCCTGTCAACAAAGCTGATCTTATCTATCTCATCATCAAAGAAGCTGATCCTTGTAAGCGTATTCTCCGAATCCGGCGTAAAGATGTCTATCACGTCGCCGCGCACCCTGAATGAGCCTCTGACAGGCTCGAAATCATTACGGTCATACTGGATGTTGACGAGCTGTGCCATGACCTCCTCAGGCGTTATGGTCTGTCCCACAGAGAGGGGAACAACAAGTGATTCGTAATCCGACTTGTCACCTATGCCGTATATGCATGACACGGATGCAACCACTATAACGTCGTCCCTTGTAAGCAGAGACTTGGTTGCCTCATGGCGCATGCGGTCAATATCATCGTTGATCGAGCTGTCTTTCTCAATGTACGTATCGGTAGCCGCAATATATGCCTCAGGCTGATAATAATCGTAATAGGATACAAAATACTCAACCGCATTGTTCGGGAAGAGTTCTTTGAGTTCCGCATAAAGCTGACCCGCCAAAGTCTTGTTGTGTGCAAGAACGAGTGTAGGCCGTCCTATCTGCTGAATGACGTTTGCCATGGTGAACGTCTTGCCCGAACCTGTTACACCGAGAAGAACCTGACCTTTGGAGCCTTCCCTTATGCCCTTCACTAGTTCATCTATCGCCTTAGGCTGATCACCTGAGGGCTTATAGTCAGAGACCAGATCAAACATTGTCCTTGTATACCGATTTGGTAATAAATGCATTGCCTCCGATGACGACATTCCTGCCTATGACAGTATCACCGCCGAGTATGGATGCATTGGAATAGATGGTTACGTTATCCTCAATCGTAGGATGTCTTCTTGTCCCTCTGAGGCTCTGTCCGCCCCTTGTGGAGAGCGCTCCGAGCGTCACGCCCTGATAGAGCTTAACATGTTCGCCTATCACCGTCGTCTCGCCTATTACTATGCCGGTGCCGTGGTCAATGAAGAAATACTTGCCGATCGAAGCTCCGGGATGGATGTCGATACCTGTCAGACTGTGAGCATACTCGGTCATCATTCTCGGTATCAGCGGTATGTCCATGGTAAACAATTCATGTGCCACCCTGTAAACGAATATCGCGAACAACCCCGGATATGAGAATATGATCTCATCCTTGCTTGCCGATGCGGGATCGCCTTCATATGTCGCTTCAACATCAGTATTGATATACTCTCTTATCTTCGGGATCCTCCTCATAAAGTCGAGTGTCATCTGATCTGCCATTGTCCTCACTTCGTGCATTCTCTTATCCCGGTTATCCTCCTGATACAGAAGGACGGTTGCTATCTGTTTGCTGAGGTTATATGTAACATCCTCAACAAGCATGGAGATCTTATTCTCAAGTGTATAAGAACGGTAATGGCTGCTGTTGAAATACCCGGCGAAAACAATATTCTTGAGCTTATCAAGTATATCTATCACAACATCCTTATCAGGATGAACATAATTCTTCGATTCATCGACAGTCCTTCCCTTGCCGTAATCGCCCAGGATATCTCTGACTATATCAGTAACTTCTTTGTTCAGGAGTTCATTATCCAATTCCGTCACCTCGTACTCTAATACTCTATCATGCTATGAAGTATACTTTATTCATGACAATAAATAAAGACCGCCATATGACGGTCTTTATTATCAAAAGTTCAGTCTCAATTAGAAGAGCTCTACTGCCTTACCTTCTGCGTCGAAGATCTTCTTCTCACCGGCAACTACATAAACGTCACCGCCAAGCTTAGCTGCCTTCTTCTCGATAGCCTTAAGATCGATCTGCTGTCCGTCGAACTCGAAGATGATCTTGCCGAGCTTCTTAGCAACGGGCTTCTTAGCAGCTGCCTTCTTAGCTGTTGTCTTCTTAGCTGCAGGCTTCTTAGCTGTTGCCTTCTTAGCAGCGGGCTTCTTTGCTGCTGCCTTAGGAGCCTTTACCTCAGCCTTTGCTGCGGGTGCTGTTGCTGCAGGAGCGTCTGTCTTAACTGTCTTCTCAGCAGGCTTAACATCTGCTGTCTTCTTTGTTGTGCTAGGCATAGTATATTTCCTCCTATTCGCCATAAAAATCTAAAACACATTTTGAAAAATATACTTTTACGTGTTTTATGTCAATAATTTATTATTTCTTTTGTGCAAATAACCGCTAACGAATAAAAATAAATACCCGTTTTTGTGCATAAAACATTCTATTTTGCAGCGTTCTCTTTATCAAGTTTGATCTGCTTTTTTCTCTTAACAAGCCAGGGCAGAAAACTCTCGATATAGAGTATGGATAACACAGCCGTAAATGGTATCGACAGAAGGATACCTACCATACCAAAAAGCTTGCCTCCGATGATAATAGAGATCAATGTCAGGACTGACGGCAGACCCATGGAATCGCTGAACAGTTTGGGCTTAACAATGTAGCCGTCAATAAGCTGCAGGATAAACGTGAAAATGATGAAAATAAGCGCATAGAAAGGTTCTTCCACAAAGAGCAGGAATGCACCGATCGCACCGCCTGCTATAGGTCCGAATGTCGGGAGCAGATTCGTTACTCCGACAACAACGGAAATAAGCGTTACATTTGGCATCCCTGCGATCAGCATGAATATCGCATTAACAAAGCCGACACCGATCGCTTCGAGCAGAGTATAACTTATGTATCTCGAGAAAATATTAAGACTTCTCTTGATGAATGCCGTATGTCTCTTGTACTGGTCTTCCGTAAGAAGTGAATGTCTGAACTTCGCAACACCTGCAAAAAGCTTTCTCTTACCAATGAGGAAGTAGACGGCAAGAATGGCACCGATGATGATATTCGCCAGTACTGCTCCGACACCCATAATGGTACTCATCGTTGAAGACAGATTGCTCGTGATCTCAGACATCCATTTGTCGAATCCTGAATACATGCTGTCAGGCCATGTGGAAGCCCCCAGGGTAATACCGTAATTGGCTGCAAATTCATCGAGTTTTTTGAGGTTCTCCTCGATGATCGCGGAATACCCTTTAGCCTCCGTAATGAACTTATATATGCTCCTGACAAGTTCAGGCATTACAAACCACGAGAACAGGGCTATAACAGTAACTATGAGAATAATCGATACGGTCATGGAGAGCACGCCGCGCACCTTCGGCTTCTTTACCCTGTGGAACACCTTCTTCTCAAAGAAAACGACTACGAGATCTATCAGGTACGCAAAGATGATCCCTATGATTATCGGAGCCATCAGATTGATCGCATACTTAAGCCATGAGAAAATATCAACAAGATGGAACAGGATGAAGTATGTAACAACACCTACAACTGCCGCAAGCGAATAAACGCCGAACTTCTGACTGAAATAATCTTTAAACTTGCTCATAGAGATATTATAGATTGATTCAGCGGAGAAATAAACAATAATTTGTAAATAATAAAAGATGCCCCGTTATCACGGGGCATCTCACGGATCTTTGATAAGTATAGCGTTTACTTTCTGATTCCGAGCTTTGCAATGATCGTTCTGTATCTCTCGATATCGATCTGTGCAAGGTAATCAAGAAGTCCTCTTCTCTTACCAACCATCATCAGAAGACCTCTTCTGGAGTGGTGATCACCCTTGTGTGTCTTCAGGTGTTCGGTAAGGTGGTTGATCCTTGCAGTGAGAAGTGCGATCTGAACCTCAGGTGAACCTGTGTCGCCTTCTGCGAGCTGATAAGTCTTGATGATCTCAGCCTTATCAATACCTCTGCTGTGTGCCATGGTACGTTCCTCCTAATTATTATATTCACCTGTGACTGAGGTAAGGGTTGGAGTCATCCGCATCACCTAAGTCACGGCAGCGTTAAAGATAATAACACAAGCAGGCGTCAATGTCAAAAGGCTTTTACGGCTGCATCGTAACTTCCTGATCTGCCACATTGTCACTGAACATCTTATCGTGCTCAACAAAAAGTAATGTAATATCACTTGCGGTCAGAAGACGCTCTATCTCCTGCCTGATATACACATCAACATAATTCAGCGGTTCGTCCCACAGATACAGGTCTGCCTTCTCACATAATGACAGGGCGATGAGAACACACTTCTTCTGACCGAGAGACAGTGTTGATACATCGCGTTCAAGGATCTCCTTGTCGAACCCCATCTTGACCATAATGGTGCTGAACAAGGTCCTGTCACCGCCCCTGTCCGCTACGATATCATACAGAGATCCGCGAAGTCCCGAGGTATCCTGACTGACATATGATACGGTCAATCCCGGCGCTATGTAAATATCGCCGCACGCCGTGATATCTTCAGCAGTACCTGCGCCCGCCAGATATTTGATGAGCGTGCTCTTGCCGCACCCGTTCGGACCTTTGAGTGATATCTTCATACCCTGCTCCACTGTCAGATCGATGCCGTCTGCGACAGTAATACCGCCGCGCAATAAAGATACTCCTCTCATTATCACCGGAGTCTTATTATGGTGTTCGCTCCCCGTTATCCTGAGCTGCTCTGTCTTCTCCAGATCCCTGAGAAGCCCTCTCTTCTCCTCGAGTTTCTTCTCATTACGGTTCTGAAGGTTCCTTGCCAGTGACATGAGCTTGCGGGATTTCTCAGCCTCATAAGCACGTCTGAAATGATCCTCCGCGACCTTGGACGGCGCCTTGCTCCTGTTCTTGTATCCTTCAGCCTTCGAAGCCCACCTGGCATTCTTCTTCATCGATTCTTCGATGGAACCCATCTCTTTCTTCAGCTGATCATTACGCGCACTCTCGCTCTTCATCTTCTGCTCGTTGTTCTCCCACCATACCGAATACCCGGATGATACGAGTTCGATCCCCGTTCTCGTAATGACGAGCGTATGATCGGTACACCTGTCCAGGAACGCCCTGTCATGCGAAATGAGTATGAAGCCTTCCTTTGCCGCGAGGTATTCCGCTACGGCTTCTCTTCCCGCCTGATCCAGATGATTTGTGGGCTCATCGATCAGAGGATAGATCCCGTCCGATGCAAAGAGCTTTGCGAGCATCAGCTTCGTCCTCTCCCCTCCCGACAATGTCTCCACAGGGCGGTACATAATATAGGGATCCGTCTTCATCAGATTAAGCTCCTTCTGTATCTTCCAGTCCTCATCACACACGAGTTCATCCGAAGGGAAAAGCACCGTTTCCGGCACACCGGTGATGCTGCCGCTATACGCCAGTTCGCCTCTGAGCAGCTTCAGGAAAGTTGTCTTCCCTCTTCCGTTACGCCCCGACAGTCCGAGGCGCCACGATGTATCGATCCCCAGCGTTACATTCTCAAACAGATTTTTATCCGAGCCGTCATACCCGAAAGTTAATTCTCTGATATTAATCAATGACATAAACATACCTCCTTACAGAAGCCTGCAGAAAAAGCAAATGCCGCGACACGCGGCCGCGGCAAACAATCACATATTATTCATAAAATGAACACGCAAAAAGACTTATCCGCAGGCAGTTAATAAACTTCAGCAGATGATCATCTTCATTGGTGTTCCTCCTTTGTCTTTGCTACGCAGATGATATAACACCGTCCGCGTATGTGTCAAGTGTTACAGATAATGCTCCCGCGACACTTCTGCGCCGAACGGCATAAGCGACAGCTTGGCTATCTTGAAGAACTGCAGACCGAACGGGATGCCCACGATCGTAATGCAGCATACGAGTCCCCATATAAAATGTGTGACCGCCATCTCGAAGCCTCCGAATATCAGCCACAGGATATTCACTATAAAAGACACCCCGCCTCCGCCGTACGTAACTTCCTTGCCGAAAGGATTAAAAGAGATACTCGCCAGCTTGAAGCACTGCACACCTACCGGTATTCCGATTATGGTAATACACCAGATAAGGCCGAGCAAAATCCACGACAGCGCACTAATCAATCCGCCAAAGATTATCCACAAAAGGTTACCCAATAAACGCATAAATATCACCTTATCCATTTATCTGCAAGTGTCGGCCCGTCAAAACCCCAGTCTTCTTCGGCACCTGACACCACCAGATCAAAATCATTCTTCTCAAGCACGCGGAAAGACGCTTTATTCTCCACCATCGTACTCGCGGTTATTATCTCAATATCCGTCACAGAATACAAGTAATCAACCATCGCCGCCACCGTCCTTGTCGCGATACCCCTGCCCCAGCACTCCTCCGGCAATCTGTATCCGATGCTTATCTTGCGGATACTGTCCTTATATCCGTAGAATTCCGCCAGTCCGCTGAACTCCCCGTCAGCTGCATCACAGACGGCAAGAATCAGCGATTCTTTGTTCACGAACAGATCGCCGTAGACATTTCTGATCACCTCATGCATGTCATCATACTGTCTCTCAAAAAGGAATGTCGGAAGATACTTGTAGACATCATCATTGCCGGTCAGTCTCCCCAGCGCATCCGCATCCTTATCCTCAAGCGCCCTGAGAATGATTCCTTCACCTTCTATATACGGGATCTCGTCAAAAAGCTTCATCATCTGCCATGTTCCGCGCCGTCTCAGGCAGGAGGATCTTTCTTTCCTTCGCTGTCAAACTTCTTGTGGATATTGTTGATATCATCGAAGGTTCCTCCGCCGTGATCATCCTCGGCCCTGAACTCTCCCTTGTCAACAAGCCTGAGGAAAGCATCAACGACATCCGAAGTCAGCTGAGTACCGGATACTTCCTTGATGATCGATACTGCCTTATCAAAATTCATGCGCTTTCTGTACGGTCTGTCCGAATACATCGCATCGAAAGTATCCGCCACCGCGATGATCTGTGCAACCCTGGGGATCTCATCTCCCTTCAGTCCTTCAGGGTATCCCTTCCCGTCCGGTCTCTCATGATGCGAACCGGCACCGGTAGCCAGTTCAGGCATTATGCTTATTCCGGCCAGAACGTCATGTCCCAGCGTTGTATGCGATTTGATGCACGCATACTCCTCATCTGTCAGTTTGCCGTTCTTGTTGAGAACCTCCATGGGGATTCCTATCTTGCCGATATCGTGGAGCAGGGCAATGTTGTAATACTTGGTTATCTCCTCTTCGCTGCACCCCAGTTCGCGCGCAAGCTTTGCAGTATACTCGGCAACTCTTGTAGAGTGACCGTTTGTATACTTGTCTTTCATATCGATGGTCTTCGCGAAGGCCTCTGTTATCTCACGGATGAGCTTCTTGTTCTCTTCGGCCTTTTTCTCATATTTACGCAGCCTGCCGCGGAAGAACAGCGCGACTACGAGCGCGACGGCGGCAATGGATACGATCACCATTATCACATAGAACCACACCGTCTCATAGAGAGCCTTTGACTTCACGATGATGATCGACAGATCGCTCTCATAGGCACTTGCAGGATTGGTGAATCTCATCTTGAAATTATATTCACCGCCTTTGAGATTCGTATAGACAACAGGACTCAATTGGTGACTGCTGATCGTAGTCTCCTTCTCGTCAAATCCCTCAAGCACATATGATATCTGAGGATTGATGAGCGAGTATGTGTAGATAAAAGGATGGATCGTCAGTCTTGTAACGGAAGGGTCTATCGTGAATCTTCCGTTCTCATCAGGGAATACTATCACTCCGTCAGCATCAATGTATGGCACGTTCATCTTAAGCGATGATACATCCAGCATTTTTTTGTTAACATTGACCTTTGCAACTCCGGTCGTTCCTGCGATATAAAGGTCACCTGTGTCAGTCAGATCACTGTATGAATTAGAAGTCGCGATACAGCACAGTCCGTTGTCCATACTGTAATACAGCGCGTTGATATCACCGCCGGATGTCAGCTCGTTCTCGGGCACGACATATATTCCGTTGCTGCTCAGGATCCACATATCCTCACTGTCAGTCTCAATGATGTCAAAATTATTGGAATAAGGAAATTTATCAACAGCAGAGATCTTATAACTGCCGTCCATGTAAGACAGTGAATTACTGGTAATGAGCCAGTAGAGATCCTTCTTCCTGTCACGCCTGATCCTCATGATAACTTCAGAAGACAGACCTTCCTTTATGCCGATGTTCCTTACCTTCCCGTCCCTGCCGATGACATATATGCCGCCGCCGTCCGTTCCTGCGAGAACATCGCCGTTGGACGCTTCACAGACGGTAAGGACTTCAGTATTGCCGATCCCCTGCTCACTTCCGTATACATCCGTTACCCTGCCGTTCTCTATGATCGCAACACCGCCGGTGCATGCGGCAGCATACCTGCCGTCCGACAGTTCAACAACCGTTCTTACCCTCTCGGAAGGCAGACCGTCATCCGTCGTGTAATCCGTAACATTGCTCCCGTCAAAGCATATCAGTCCCGTACTGCCGAATGTGGATATCCACAGTCTGTTCTGACTGTCTCTGCAGACAGATCTGATCTTGACCCCGTTAAGCACCTTTATAAGATCCGTCCACTTAAGGTTCATTCCGGATGCAGTTGTTGCTGATGTGACCGGAACCGTTCCTGTCTGGCGGTTGCCTTCCGTAACTACCAGTCCGTTATCCGTACCGATGAAGAGTTGTCCGTCGTACATGCATGTCGAATTTACGACTCTGTTCTCGATCCCGCAGACATCAAAGACATCCGTAAACTGATTCGGGACGATCTTCATAATGCCCTGCCTTGTTGAAGTAAACCAGTAATTGCCCTGATAATCTATCATCATCCGGTCGATCGAGCTGTCCATCGGGATATCATCGATTATGCGGAGTCCGCGCATGCTGCGGTCGATCACTCCCACTCCGTCATCGGCACATATCCATATGTCATTACCTATTTCCGTCAGAGAATTGATGTGGTGCAAAGGTGCCACATAGAATCTGCTCGATTTGCTCGAAGACAGGTCATTCGTCAGTTTGAGATGAAACACTCCGGATCCTTCATTGCCGGCAAAAATATAATCAGGATCATTACTGTCAGGAAGTATGGTACGGATGGTTATCCCGTCACCTACAAGTATCGACTTCAAAGTATCACTGCTGTAGAACTCTGTGACCTTCATATCTCTCATCTTGAATATGGCCCCGTCGATCGTAAGTCCGTAGACCACATTGCCGGCTCCCATTTGAAGTTCACGGATATAAAGGTCATTGATACGGTCATCGTCTATCTTCACAAGATTATCATTGCTGTCGAAAGCCACAACTCCTCTAGTGGTGCCCGCGTAGATGATCCCGTTGTCATCACCGACGATAGATCTGACAGATACGGAATCCATGCCTTCCGCAGTACCGAACCTGCGGACCGTTCCGTTGTTGAAGATCACTATGCCGTTATCGTTCGTTCCTATCCAGATCCTGTCATTGCTGTCAGCGTGAAGTGTCGTTACGCTGGTGATGCCCGTCGCGGAATCCATCCTCTCGAAATGAGATCCGTCATATCTGCTCAGTCCGCTGTAGCTTCCTATCCAAAGTGCACCGTCAGATGTCTGCGTTATATCATTAGCTTCCGACGTGGGAAGTCCGTTCTTATTGTTGTAAAG
>CADBNJ010000204.1 GCA_902795955.1 Oscillospiraceae bacterium | reverse complement strand
GTTAACGGTAAGAATTTCGACAAACTTATAAAGGTCTGAACTGATTATGGGTAAGATTGCGAAGAGATACATGTCGCTGTGGAAAGATCTTAAGGGATGGAAGCTTTTCCTCTTTTATGCACTTCACTACACTGTTTTGTTCGCGATCGTCCAGTATGCCGTATTCTTCAAGATAACAAATGCGGGGCTGGGATTCGTGTGGTCCACGGACGGAACAGACCAGCATTTCGCAAGGCTTCTTTACATAAGCGACAATGCACATGCACTGTGGAACAGCCTGATATCGGGGCAGGGGTTCGTATGGCCTTTATATGATTTCAGAACGGGTTTTACGGTGCATGATCTTCAGGTGGGACTGCCGCATCTTCTGGCGGCATTCTGGCCTTCTGAGAACATGGATACTTTCTATACGATACTCGTTATCGGCAATTTCTATCTTGCGGGACTTACGTTCTCTGCAATGTGCTTTTATTTTAAGCAGAAGCCGTTCCCCGTTCTCATCGGGACCATCGCATATATATTCAGCGGATATTCTATCTATACCGGAGTAAGGCATCCTCATTTTATGGTGCCGGTCGTGCTCCTTCCGGTTCTTATCATAGGTACGGAGCGCGCCCTTAAAGGTGAACGTTCGATACTTCTGACCATAACCGTTTTCCTGTCGCTCACGGCTCAGTGGGGTCTGTACTTCTCCTGCATGCAGGCGATGTTTGTGGCTCTCTATTCAGTCACAAGGCTGATCTGCAAGGGCAGGGATCTCAAGCTCAAAGAGAAGTTCATAAAGCTCATGAATGTCGTGTTGTGGGGCGTGCTCGGAGTGCTTCTGTCTGCTGCCGTTATGATACCTTCATTTATCAGCATGACAGGTGACGGCAGGTCCGATCTGTCGCTCGCGGCCAATCTCGATCTGTGGCTGTACGGCGAGAATTATTTCAAGAATCTCTTCATCAATTTCTCGGTCAATCATTCGACGCATACAAACTGGATGTTCGTAAGCTTTGCTGCCATAGTGCTTCCGGCACTTATCATGTTCTTTCTGGACAGGCGCAAGGAGATCAGGCATCTCAAGGTGATCTGGGTCATTCTGACTGTTATGCACCTGATTCCCGTATTTGCATTTGTAATGTCAGGCTTCAGTAATATCGCCAACAGATTCTGCTTCGGATATGCACTGTTCAATGTGTTCATAACGGTTATCGAGCTGTCGAGGATAAGAGAACTTACGCGGGTGAAGGCAGTTATTGTCATTGCCGCGGTCCTTGCTTACAGCATTGCGGCATATCTCCTTCAGGCAGCAGACTCAAGGGAGATCTGGCCTTATGTCATCACATTCGGAACGGCTGCATCAGTTGCCGTTATTGCTCTGATAACAAAGAAGAGGGCAGGAGCGGGGAATATAATAATATCATTCTTCTGCCTGATCATGACATGCGTATCGGTTGCTTATACGGCGACATTCATATACCACAATATCTACCTCACCCAGTTCTACAAGAACGGCATGGATACCATCAAGGCGGACTATCTTTATTCCGCAGGCATAAGCGATACCATAAACAATGACAAGAGCTACTACAGGGTCGACGGCAATGCAGTGCCGTATAAGGGCTCCGCGTCGGGATTCCATTTCGGCGTGAATACAATGACCGGATATCCTTATTTCGGATGGAGCAGGGGATATGAGAAATGGATCTCGGAGATGGAACTTGCAAGGTTCCACAACAAGCACAGATTCCTCGGGATCAATGCCAGACCTCAGATGCTCACGCTGTCATCTGTTAAGTATTTCGTGGACAGAAGGACCGATTATTCGATAGTTCCTTATGGATTTACCGACCGGGAGACGATAGATGCGGATTCGTACAGGGATGTCATAACTGAGAATGAACACGCGCTTCCTATCGGTTACACATACGGTTCATACATGCTCAGAGATGATTATGAGAAGCTGTGGGCGCTGGATAAGCAGGAAGCAATGATGGGAAGCGTTATAATCAATAAAGAACCTTCATCAATAAAGCTTAACAGGACAGCGGACATCGAGAAGACTGCCACGGAGGTTCCATGCAAGATCGTAGGATTTGCCGGGATCACTAAGGAAGGCGACAAATACGTGATGCAGAATCCCAACGCGATGATGATAATCGAGTTCAAGGGGCTTCCCAATACGAATACATACATCAGGATGAAGGATATGAGATTCGACTATGTCAAAGGGAATTACATGCTCCTGAACGTAAGCACGGGCAAGTCGACGACTGTATGCACATATACCGATTACGGGTACATCTACTACACAGGTCAGGATACCATGCTCCTGGATCTCGGATACACTGAGGAAGGATACACGAGGGCGGCGATAACATTTGACAATAAGGGTTCGTTCACTCTCGGCGGCGTTGAGATATGGTGTGATTCAATGAAGAATTATGCAGACCAGGCAGACAGCCTCAGGGAATGCGTCCTTGAGAATGTGGAATACGGCAACAGATCCATGAAGGGAACGATCAGCAGTGACCGTGACAGGTTCCTCGTATTGTCGATACCTGAACTGGACGGATGGACTGCTTATCTCGACGGCAAGGAAGTCGAGCTCTACAATGCCAATACCGCTTTTATGGGAATAGAGCTTCCTTCGGGCGATCATGTGGTAGAATTAAGATACTGGATGCCCGGCCTTACCGCCGGACTGACGGTAAGCGGGGTTGGGTTAGTTCTTTTTGCGGGAACTATCCTCATTTGGAACAGGAACAACAAAAAGAACAGGAAGAAGGAGAGTAACAAATGAGCAAGTCCAATTTCGATGAAGCGTATGAGATCGAGAGCAGAAGATATCCGCCATTCCTCAGGATGTCACCTCTTAACATGAAGATATTGATCGCTTTCGTTGCGGTTTATGCTGTGGCAAATATCGTCCTCGGAATAATGGTGTATCTCACTCAGAAAGCGGCCCTGGACAAGCTGCTCCAGAAATACGGCAGCGATTATTCATCCACTTTCTCTTCGGTTACCGATGCTCCGGGCATCACGCTTGCATATACGATCTTCTCGGTAGTCATCAATATTGTCGTTACCGGATTTGTCATCAATGTCCTTCTCGGTAATGTTGACGATAATTTCCAGGTCTACTGTATGGTAGGTATCCCGATCTGGTCAGTTATTATCCTCGTTTTCTCCCGTACCATACCGAATATCTGCTTTATGCTTCCACTCGCATGGCTGTGGATAATGCTTGTAATTGAGAAGAAGGTTCACACTGCGGCTCAGAGGCGTTCCAATACGCTCAATGAACTTGAACGCGAGCACAACCGGCGTGAAGCTACCGCGGCATATGCAGCAGCTGCAAAGGGTGAGAATATCCACACTATAGATGATTCCCTTCCCGATTACGGCCCGATCAAGGGACGTGATGCCAGATACTGCCCCGTCTGCGGAATAGAGCTCGGACCTGACGACAAGGAATGTCCGATGTGCAGTCCTGCTCCCTCGGCAAGTCCCTGGGGCTGATCGTTCTATGGCAAGGAAGCTGCTGAAGAATACCGTATTCATACTGTCGGCAGTCATACTGTCAGCCATACTCGGTACGGCGCTCCTTTTTGCCGCATATCTGCTTCCGGTCGACGGGATCAGGGAGCATGTCAGGGATTCATCTCCCGTTTATGACAGGGAGGGGCTTACTAATCTCTATGTTCCGTGGCTCACCAGCACCAGGATGGATAACTATACCGATTCCATAATGCTGAGCGAAGCTGCCTACAAGGGCAATGGCAAGGCTCTCAACAAGGCTCTTCTCAGTCCTTACTGCTATGTCACGGATCCTGAGGCTTACAGTAAGCCCGGCTACCTGATCAGGATGCTCGATCCTGCTGAGGAGAACTCATCTGTCCTCGTATCATATTCAAGATACTGGCACGGGTATCTTATATTGATCAAGCCGCTGCTGATGGTAACAGGCCTGACGGGAATAAGGATCATTAATGCCGTATTCCAGACCGTGATGTTCGTGCTGATCTTATTGGAGCTTCATAGGGCAGGTGTTCTTCGCAGGTTCATACTGCCGCTTCTTGTAATGATCCTGCTCGTCAATCCCGTCAGCACTGCTCTCAATATGCAGTTCGCCTGTATCTACAATATTACTCTTGTATTCACATTCATCCTGCTTCATTTCAAACTGTATTCATCGGGGAATATGTGGAAGCTTTTCCTTGCCGTTGGGATCAGTGTTGCTTATTTTGACTTTCTGACATATCCGCTGATGAGCCTGGGAATACCGCTCATCTTCGCTCTTTCTCTGGGCGGATTCAGCTCGAAAGACAACCTCATCCGGACCGTCACCTCGTGCTTTGCCTGGGGCTTCGGCTACGCTTCAATGTGGGTGTCCAAATGGATCATCTGTGACATCGTCACAGGGAGTAACACTGTTACAAATGCAGTAAATCAGGTGCTTGTGAGGACTGTCACCAATGCGTATGATGAGACGGGAATAGAGTCAGGCAACGTCATCGATGTCATCGGCTATAACCTCGAAGTGTTCAGAGATCCGCTTTCTTTCAGTATCATCGCAGGCTCCGTGATGGGGTTTGTCATCTTTCTCCTTGTGAAGAAGATCAGGTTCAGACCGGACGAATCGATACTCATCCCGCTCATGCTCATCGCGCTGATGCCTTTCGCGTGGTATGTGGTCCTGTCGAACCATTCGGCCATCCATTTCTGGATGACATACCGCAACATGGCGGTAACGGTTTTTGCGGCAGGTGTGATCATGGCTTCAGGGGCGGGAACAGGCAGGACGGTTACAGCCTCCGGGGATAAGCGCTGACCGCCTTATGCATTTGAATAAATAGATATATCAAAAAATAAATATATATTGTATAATTCTTACATGTTTAATACTCGGAGGTGCCCCTATGACATTTGAAGAACTGATGGATTATGCTATTGAGAATGAATGTTCCGATGTACATATTACTGAAGGAACCAACCTTGCCGTAAGAAGATACGGTATCCTGCACATTCTTGATGAGCGCCCGACTGTTGAAGAATCCAAGGCAATGATATATACGATCCTCACTCCTCACGAGATCGAGAGAGTAGAATCAGGTGAGGACCTTGATATCGGTGTAATGATCGATAACGAAGTACGTATAAGAGCTAACATCTATCATCAGCGTAATAATCTCGCTGCAAGTATCCGTATCCTCATGTCCAAGATCCCTGAGTTCGATGATCTCGGACTTCCCGAGGCTATCAAGTCGCTTGCTACGGCTCAGAACGGTCTTCTCCTTGTCACCGGTCCTACAGGTTCAGGTAAGACGACTACAATGGCTGCAGTTGTAGACTACATCAACAAGAATGAGCCTAAGCACGTTATTACCATCGAGGATCCTATCGAGTATATCTATCCTCACGACAGAGCAATGATCCATCAGCGTCAGGTCTACATTGATACACCTTCGTTTGCTGAGGCACTTCATTCATCACTCCGTGAAGATCCTGACATCATCCTCGTTGGTGAGATGCGTGACTATGAGACTATCTCCGC
>CADBNJ010000203.1 GCA_902795955.1 Oscillospiraceae bacterium | reverse complement strand
TTCCGTAGATGATGTAATCGATGTTCATCTCGCGGTTGTTGCCCTGACCCATAACCTCATACTTAACCATATCCTTGAGCTGTTCGGGCTTGGCCTTGGGAAGCTCAAGATCTCTAGTGTGCATGAAAGCACCTTCTGTCGTGATGATAGCTCCTCTGTTCTTGATATCAAGTCTTGCAATCGCATGCTTCAGAGCCATTACAACACCGAAAGAGTCTGCTATAGCTCCGTCATTGATAGCATCATTCTCCAAAGGGATAACGCCAACCTTCTCGAGCAAAACAAGACCTGTCTTCTTGTTATACGAACCAACTGCAACCTTAAGATCGGAGCTGGAGCAGTCAATAACAAATTCAGATGAAGCCTTTCCAAATGATGAAAAATCCATTATTTATCTCCTTTCAATAATTAACATTAGATGAACGATGCCATATTGAAGATCGGGATAGCGATACCGCCGACGATAAGACCGACGATGACAGCCATAACGATGATCATTATAGGTTCAAGAGCTGCAGTCATCTTTGTTGTTGCAGCGTCTGCTTCATCTTCAAAAAAGTCTGCTGCTTTATCAAGGATAGTATCAAGAGTACCGGATTCCTCACCGATCGCGGTCATTGCGTAGACCATAGGAGGGAATTCCTCGATATTCTTGATAGATTTGGAAAGGGCAGCACCCTTTCTGATCTCGATCCTTGCATCGGCAAGCTTCTTCTCAAGGATGACGTTATCAAGAGATTTCTCTGTGATCTCAACAGCCTGGAGAATGGAAATACCTGACTTGAGGAGTGTGGATACAGTTCTGGTGAACTGGGCCGTTGCCGTCATCTTCGTCATGTTGCCTACGATAGGCAAATGGATCATGAGATATGCCCACTGATACTGTCCCTTATCGGATGCCCTCCAGATCCTGAATCCGACGACTGCACCGACTACCAGTGCCGCATAGATATACCAGAATTTGGTGAGCGAGTCAGAGATGGCTATGATTACCTTCGTAAGACCCGGGAGTGTACCACCCAAGTCGGCGATCGTTGCAGTGATACTCGGAACAAGGAATGTCAGAAGACCCCAGGATACTGCGAATGTAACGAAAGCAAGGATCTTAGGATAGACCATTGCGGAAGACAGCTTATTCTTGAGCTTCTGAGCTTTGATGAAGTGCTCGGCAAGTCTCTCCATAACCTCGTCCAAACGGCCTGATTCCTCACCTGCAGCAACCATGCTGACCATGATGTTAGGAATGAGACCCTGCTGTTCCTTAAATGCTTCAGACATCGTACGACCGCCCTGGATCGACTCGTAAACTTCACCGACGATGATCTTGGAGTTCTTTGTATCAACCTGCTGATACAACATGTCCAAAGCTCTGACGATCGTAATACCTGCAGCGAGCAGGGATGCGAGCTGTCTGGTGATAAGAACGAGTTCTTTTGTCTTAAGCTTCTTCTTGCCGCCGATATTAAGGAAACCGGCACCCTTATCAAGTGAGAGCGAAGCAACAAACTTGCCGTCTGCGCGGAGCTTCCTTGATGCGTCTGCCATACTGGCAGCATCAATGACACCGGTAGACGTCTTGCCTGCAGCATCGATTACCTGATATTTAAAATTAGGCATTTCTTTATCCTCCTCCTAAATTTTTACAATAATTGATTAACGGAAATCGAGGTCTGCGAACAGAGGACTGTTGGCAGGTCCGCCGACATTGTTAATGTATCTCTTCAGATCATCGGGGAATCTGCACCTTGAGATGGCAGTCTCTCTTGTGATGATCTTCCTCTTAACGAGCTCTGCAAGATAAAAATCAAGAGGACACATACCCATGGTAAGGCTCGTGGCGATCGTACTGTCGATCTGGTACGTCTTACCTTCACGTATATTGTTGCGGATAGCATCATTAGCGATCATGATCTCAAATGCAGCACAGCGTCCGCCGCCGATCCTGGGAACAAGAGTCTGACAGATTACGGCTACGAGAACCGTACCGAGCTGTACTCTGACCTGATCCTGCTGGTGAGGCGGGAATACGTCGATGATACGGTTGACCGTATCTGCTGCAGATGATGTATGGAGTGTGGACATAACAAGGTGTCCTGTCTCAGATGCAGTAATGGCAGTACTGATAGTATCGAGGTCACGCATCTCACCTACGAGGATGATGTCAGGGTCTTCACGGAGAGCAGCTCTCAAAGCGTTCGCGAAAGACAACGTATCCTCGTGGATCTCTCTCTGGTTGATCATGGCCTCGCCATGCATATGGAGGTACTCGATAGGTTCCTCAAGGGTGAGGATGTGACACTTCTTAACGCTGTTGACGTGGCCGATCATTGCGGCAAGCGTCGTTGACTTACCGGAACCCGTAGGACCCGTTACAAGGATCAATCCTCTGGGTCTCTCAGCCAGCTCCTTAAACAGGGCGGGAAGTCCCAGCTTCTCACATGTAGGGATCTCGTTGGTGATCGTTCTGGCAGCAAGTGCATATGAGCCGCGCTGCTTGTAGATGTTGCATCTGAAACGGCTGTAATCATGAACGACAAAGGAGAAGTCAATCTCGCCTCTCTCGTTCAGATACTGCTGTCTTGACTTATCGATCATCGACTTGCAGAGATACTCAGTATCTGCCGGTGTGAGGATCTGCTTGCTCAAAGGCATAAGCTGACCGTCAATTCTGATCATCGGCGGCAATCCTACCGTGATGTGTGTGTCGGATGCGCCTCTTCTGACTGATTCAGCCAGGATGGCATCCATTGTCAAAGTAAAACCTTCTTCCACTTTTATGTTACCTCCTTTTAACCATCAATTGAATATGCGACTCGGTTCATCTCTTCTACTGTCGAGATACCTTCAAGAACCAGAGCCTTTGCCGAATCAAAGAGCATCTGCGTGCCTTCGGATACGGCCTGAACTCTCATCTCTTC
>CADBNJ010000202.1 GCA_902795955.1 Oscillospiraceae bacterium | reverse complement strand
TTTACCGGAACATGTTTGCTGCGTACGCAGTAACTTTGTGAACAAAATCGGGTTTACCGGAACATGTTTGCTGCGCACGCAGACTACTTGTGCATCTAAACCGCTTTAGTGGAACACTTTGTCTGCGCACGCGGCATATTGACCCGGCCTTATCTCGACCACTCATCCCACGGATTCAATAAAACTCCGCAAAAACAAATAATCTGCAATAACAAAAAACCGGGACTGATGTGAACCAATCCCGGGCTGTATTATTCTAACTTTGTCCCGCAGTTACTGCAGAATTTCCCGCATCCGCCGGTCGGGGTCCCGCAGTTCGGACAGAACTTGGGGATGGCTCTGACTGCTGCTTCTCCGGCAGATGCCGCGACAATCTTCTGAGCAGCTTCGACGGTCTGCTTCATCCGCTCGGCATCCTCTTCTAATCTGCGCTTATTCTCCGCTTCTACGCGTGCCTTCTCCTCGGGCGAGAGGGCATCCCACACCCGCTGTGCTTCCTGCAGCTTCTCCTGCTGCAGCCTGGCAAGTTCTTCCGGAGTCATCCTGGATATGGCATTCATCTTGTCCATTTGTTCGATGATCTTCCTGCTGCTGTCGTTAGGAACTATGTTGATCAGTTTGAACGAGGTGACTGTAATACTCCTTGCATTAAGTGCCTCCGTTACGGCGCTCGAAAACCTCTCCTTGTGAGACGCAAGATCCCTGTAGGAGATCTTCTCCCCGGATAGGACGGATAAAGCGTTACTTATGGCAGGGTTCATGATATTCCTGATATAAGTCTGATCCTCGTCTGACCCTTTCAAGCTGTCACTGACGACTCCGGTCTCGCCGATTACCTTAATTACAATGTATTTGTACTCAGGATCGCTGTAGTTTGATTCCATACCGAACTTAACCGTAAAAGCACCCATTCTTTGGCCTCCTTAAATGATGAGTATCCGGACAAAGGGAACTGCCTCTGCCGGAATAATTATAGCATGTTACCGTCAGATCAGTATCATCAGGCCCAAAAACATGGCGGCACCGCTCCAGTTCCCGAGTCCGCCGATCCTTAGCGGCAAAAGCACCAAAGCAAGCGGAATATAGTTGATAACGCAGGCCCAGCGGGGAAGTGATGTGCTGCCCGTTACGACCGAGATAAAAAGAACAACTCCGATAGTCATCAGGCCAATGTAGCAGACGGCCATGGTGACCGATGTGTCTTTGAAGAATCTGACTACTGCCTGCCTTGCATCATCGGTCATACCCATGCGCACATAGAACCATTCGGCTACTCCGCAGAACACATGATGTGCCACTCCGAAGGACAGGAACAGCCCGGCAGATACCAGGATGATTACCGGATACACTTTGGAGAATTCAGACAGCCAAAGATATATTCCGTAATATCCGCAGGCGATCATCAATATGGCAAGACAACCGCCGAGCATGGATATATTGATATTCCTGAGCGGCATCTTTGCAAACGTCTCCGACATTGCTTTGTTGTCGGACATCTTCGCGAAATCGAATTTCTTTCCTCCCGGCACATAAGTCAGGAGACAGTCACAGCAGCCGCAGATAATGTGTCCCGCTATGGCGATCAGAAAAAGTATTTTTATCAGATTCATTTTCCCTCCGGACAAAAACAGTCTTATTGCGGCAGACCAGAACGGCAGCAGCATATCGTTAGCAAATGCTAACTACAGAATATTATAAGCGTCTGAAGGGCAGATTCCAAGTGCCTTTTTGAGGCGGGACTGAGTTCGTCCTCTGTCCCGTTATATGAGCTGATATAATTTCTTGTATTTATGATCTCCGAGTTCGAGTCTCCTTATGTCAACCTTATCGGCAAGTTCATTTGTCGTGATGAATTCATTTGTAACCTTTACCAGGTACTGCCTGTTTCCTTTAATGACCAGGTAGAATCCTGCGATCTCTTTAAACTGGTCCAGCGTCTCGACTACCCCCGGCATAACTGCAAGATCAATGAGCCACTCCGCCTTTGACATTTTCTTGGTTCTTGTCAGCGCATATATGGCGTCAGCATCCTTGTTTTTTGCCATACAGACCGCATCCTTCTTATCTCTGCACTTGCCGGTCTTTACGTAATCATCGGGGTTGATAGCCTCTTTGATCTCGTTAAAGCTAATCTTCTCATCATCATCCAGAAGATAATCGACGCTTACGCCCAATACCTGAGATAGGATCTTCAGATTGTTAATATCGGGCATTCCCTTGTCTGTTTCCCACTTTGCAATTGCCGATCTTGACACGGTTATTCTCTCGGCGAGCTGCTCCTGGGATAATCCGGCTTCTTTCCTTGCTTCTTTAAGTTTCTCTCCAAATGTCATGTCTCATGACCTCCTTTTATTCCGCATTGCGGTTATTGCACCTTCACCATATATCCGGATGACATGACGGTAAAGAGATGAACCGTAACAGGAGTGTCACTTTCCGTAACAGGCTTATTTTACACCATGGAGCACATATACGCGCGCGTGTGTTATAATTCGTGTCAAAGGATACTATGACCGTTCGAGGGAGAATTGATTATGAAGCATAAACAGGTTTTTGCCGTACTTCTGACACTTACAATGGCTGCATGTATAATTCCCGCAGCCGTTCTTGCGGATGATACTGCCGGTGACGGCAGCACCGTACATGTCACAAGCGCCGATGACTTCGGCACCTTATCAGGCGGCTGCTATATCCTGAACAGCGATAAGACATATGTGCTTGATAACGATATCACTACGTCAGGACGCATTGTAACCAGAAATGCAGAAGTTACCATCGACCTCAACGGCAAGACGATCGACAGAGGACTTAATGATCCACAAGAAGGCGGCGGTGTCTTCGGTGTTGAGTCCGGATCGGTACTTACGGTCGCCGGCGGAGAAGTAAAGGGCGGCTACAGGGGCGACGGCAACGGCGGTGCCTTCAATGTGGAAGGTACGCTGATTCTCGACAGCGTAACAGTCGCCGGCAACCGTGCCGGACATGCGGGAGGCGGTATATATGTCAGCGGCGCCAATGCCTCTGTGATACTTGAAGGTGCATGCCGGGTCACCGGCAATAAAGCCGGTACGAATGGCAGCGGCATCTATGTAGGCAACGGCGCATCGCTCAAGATCAAGGGCAGCCCGCGCGTAACGGACAACGGATCTGAGAACGTTTACCTGTCATCCGGGTGCAGGATCAATGTGACCGGTGCTCTGGGAGATGATGCAAAGCTGGGTATCACTCACGAGGATGAAGGTAAGAACGCTTTCACGACCGGGTATGGAGCGAACAACGCCAACAAATCTGCCGATAAGTTTTTCGCTGCCGATAACGGCAAAGAGAAGATCGCGACTTCTGAGAATGAGGCGTGGATCGCTTACGGTTACGTCAGCCGTACCTGGGATAATGAGTTTAAGAGAGTAGTTGAGACAGACGGGGAAGCGATCAGGTTCACTCTGCTTGACACGATAAGCTTAAGCGGGGATCAGACGGTGGATCTGGTCAGCAACAACTGGTATGTTGTCCGTAAGGATGTGCGTCTTGACCATGTTGTGCGCTGTTTTATCGGGGCAAATATCCTGCTGACTGACGGAACAACGCTGACGTGCAACCACGGTATAGTCGTGGAAGACAGCAACACTCTCAATATATACGGACAGACAGAAGATACAGGCAAGCTCACTGTAAACGGCGACAAGAACTATGCGGGTATAGGCGGCGGACAAAGAAAGACTGTCGGTCACATCAATATTTACGGCGGTATTATCGAATCAACCGGCGGGGAATACGGAGCCGGAATAGGCGGCGGTTATGAGGGCGGTACCATAAACGGTATTTCGATCTACGGAGGCAATGTAACGTCAACCGGCGGTGCAAGAGGTGCGGGTATCGGAACCGGAGTTCCAAACTCAGAGAGCTTCGGGACGGTCAGGATCTACGGCGGTAAAGTCAGTGCTGCAGGCGGGAATAATTCAGCAGGGATCGGCGGCGGATATGAGGACTACGCTTATTACGATTACAATATGACTTCCGGAACCATAGAGATACGCGGGGGTAAAGTCAATGCAGAAGGATCCGGTCATGCAGCAGGTATTGGCGGCGGGCACTATTATAATGTAAACATCGACATTACCATTTCCGGCGGAGACGTAACAGCCAAATCGGAAGGCAGCAGCAATTACAATGGTGCCGCAGCGATCGGCTCAGCTGCCGGCTTCAAAGGCAACATCACTATATCCGGCGGGAATGTAAAGGCTTACGGTTATAAATACAGTTCAGGCATCGGAAGCGGCAGTAACCATGATACGACAGGTACCATTACAATAAGCGGGGGCACTGTTGAGGCAATCGCTTATGACGGCGGAGCTCCCATAGGAGGAGCAGGTTCCGAGCATGAGCATGGCTTATTCCCGGGGGGGATAACCGGAACCGTGAACATAACAGGCGGTACTGTCATACTCGGAAGAGCCGGCGAGCCGATTGCTCCCTGTTCCCTTATCGGTTCAGGATCATATAGCGAGCCCATAGGTCATTGCGGCACTCTCAACATTGCTGACGGCCTCTGCATGAGGTTCGATAACGGATCATCCTGGGTTCCTGCAGAGGAACGTGTGTCTGTCTGTCAGGCTGTGTCCACGGATACAACAAAGCTCCGTATCGGGCAGTGTGCTCACCCGGAAACAAAAGCAGTCGATGACGGTGATCAGCATATCATTCGCTGCGTTTACTGCAATACCGATCTGAGGCGCGAAGATCACACTTATGTGAACGGCGTCTGCTCACAATGCGGGCACGTCAATCACGACGGCATCGGAGAGAGGCTTGAGGGATATTCGCTGAGCCTCAAGGGTGACATAGGCGTCAATTTCTACATGTCTCTGGCCCCCGGTGTCGTAAACGATGACTCCGCATACATGCGCTTCACGCTCCCGAACGGGGACACTTCCGATGTCATGGTGAAGGATGTCAGAACTTCTTGCTCTGTCAAAGACGGTAATGTGTACTACATCTTTGATTGTCACGTGGCAGCCAAGGATATTTCAGGGACCATCCGGGCGCAGATGTTCACCGCTGAAGGCGAAGGCAACATATACACTTTTACAGTTAAGTCGTACGCCAGGTACCTGGTCGAGAATAAGGATAACGATCCCGAATTTGCCAAGGCGCAGGGTCTCGCAAAGGCGCTCCTCAACTACGGTGCTTATGCCAGGGAGTTTTTCGGTGCGGAAGGGAGTATAACGCCGGATCCTGAAGCGATAAGCGGTGTTACCATCGGAGATGACTACGGATTTGATCCCGTCGGTCTGTATATTGATCCGGATCACGGAAGCTTTGCGGGAACGTCACTGTCCCTTAAATCCAAAACGACTTTATCCTTCTATCTGGAGACAGACTGTTCAGTAGACTACGGCATCACCTGTGAGCAAAGTGACGATAACGACAAGACCTATGAATGTGAGGTTGTAACGTCAGGCAAATATAAGATCATCCGCGTCTACGGCATCGAAGCAAAGGATCTCGGCAAGAAACTTGATCTGTACTTCTCGCTTGATAATGAGCCTTGCCACATCAAAGGATACAGCCCGATGACATACTGCTATAAGGTGGTGAACGCTGAGGACGGCACTTATGATGCCAAGCTCGTCAATGTCTGTAAGGCTCTGTATAGGTACTGGGAAGAGGCAGATAAGTATTCTAAGCTGCCATGACATGCACTGATTGCAGGGGAGTGAATCGTGGGCAGGGAGTGCGGCTATTTCGTAAGTATCAGAGATGGTGAACATGGCGATACGGAAGCCTTTATCAGATCGGCACTG
This sequence comes from Oscillospiraceae bacterium, assembly GCA_902795955.1. GTDB lineage: Bacteria > Bacillota > Clostridia > Saccharofermentanales > Saccharofermentanaceae > Saccharofermentans. The sequence continues at coordinate 4,267 of CADBNJ010000202.1, read as the reverse complement.
GAGCATCCCATGATCGTCAAATGGGCATATATCCTGCATGATAAGGAATGCTACAACGAGTTCGACATGCGCTGCCGCCCGGCCGGCCTGAGATATAATTGGGCTAACGGTTTTGAAGGAATGGAGAAGTATTCCTCCTGCGAAGAATATGTGGAAGAGATGATGAAGGCACCTCCGTATGCGGGTGATAAGATGGATCCTTACTGGCGTATTGTCTGCTTTGTTGATAAGAAGTGTTACGACAGAGATATTGAGGAGATCTTCGATATTCATCATGCTCCGTATCCTGATTTCTTAAGCAGAAGATACCTGATATCGGAAAGACTGAAATATCTTACACATGAAGATAACTCTTCCGTGAGTGCAGGCAGATACCGTTATCCCGATGAGGAAGTAAAGGCCAACTTCGATTTCCGTGAGTACATATCAAATGCCGGCGGATACACACGGTGGGAAAGATTCAAGGATTTCATCCGGCCCGCCCCGCTTAAGCCTCGAAGGCGCAGCTGGTAGATGGAAGGCCTGATCGATACTGTTCATGTTATAATTCATATAACGGCTGAACCGTAAGACAGGATAGATCATCAGGATATTTAATTGTGAAAAAATTGTTGTCTCTCTTTTTTGTGTTCTTTAAGATCGGTCTTTTTACTTTTGGGGGCGGCTATGCCATGCTGGCATTGATCGAAGATATCTGCGTAGAGAAGAGAAAGTGGATAACCCATGAAGAGATGATGGATATAACTGTAATTGCAGAATCGACTCCCGGTCCGATCGCGATCAATCTGGCTACATATGTCGGCTACAAATTGCGGAAATTGCCGGGAGCTCTTATCGCAACGCTCGGCATGATAATACCGTCTTTCTGTATAATCTTTCTGATCTCGCAGTTCCTGGACCGTTTTCTGGAGATTAAATGGGTATCAAGTGCTTTTCAGGGTATCAAGATAGCGGTTGCCATTCTGATAATAGATGCGGCAGTTAAGATGATCAGGAAAATGAAGAAAAATCCTTTCCGGATCACTATAATGATCGCCGCCCTGATCAGCATGCTGGTCATTAATATGCTTGCCCTGCATGTTTCTTCTCTGGTGATAATGTTTGCAGGTGCTGCAGCAGGCCTGATCTTTTACGCGATACACGGTCGATGCAGAAAGGAGCCGGCAGTCAAATGATCTATTTGGAATTGTTTGTCGCTTTTCTTGAGGTCGGACTCTTCTCATTCGGAGGAGGGTATGTATCGATACCTTTGATACGTGAGATCGTGCTGTCCTATGGCTGGATGGATGACGGGATGATTACTTATATGATCGCTGTCAGCGAGAGTACACCGGGTCCGTTAATGGTCAACATGGCAACATATGTCGGCAGCTCTCAGGGCGGGATCCTCGGAGCACTGGTCGCAACTCTGGCGGTTGTTTTGCCTGCGTTTCTGATTATCATATTGGTTACGTCAATACTCAGGAGATTTATCAGTAACAGATATTTTCAGGCGGCGCTTAGCGGAATGAGGCCGTGTATCATCGGGATAATAATGGCAATGGGCATCTTTTTGATGGTTCAGAATTGCTTTGGAAGTATCCTTTCGGGGACAGACGGGATAGATATTATGGCTGTAATTATGGCAATTATACTGGGTGCCGTTTATTGGGGTTCCCGGGCAGTAAAGAAGAACGGGATCTCTCCGATTCTTCTGATCATCATCTCTGCAGGCGCCGGAGTTCTCTTGTATGGCTTTAAATAAACCCTGCACTTGCTATATAATTAGGTAAGATTTTCAGTAGTATAGGGGGAATGATTATGAATATTGCAGTAACTTACGATAACGGAAACTGTCACGGATAAGTCCGGATCCGGCACCCGGGAACGGGCAGAACATGCTGACGGGCAGAAGACAGAGCTGTGGAGATGAATTATGATTGAGTATAAGCGTTATGACAGATCATATGAAGACGAAGTGTTGAAGGTCTTCACAGAGTCTTTTGCCGGCTATCCGCTTTTCTGGGGTGTTTTCGAGAAGAGGTTCAAGTCAGAGGCAAAACTGCGCAGTTTTTATGAGCGTCTGATGAAGGGGATATTCAGGGCTACCATCCGCAAGGATGACTGCTATATAGGTTTTGCGGACCGAAAGGTTAGATCTGTCGTGATCGTTGAGAAGCCATCAGACAAGCCGGTCGGTTTCTGGGATTATGCCGTAAGCGGAATGGCAGGTATCATAGCAAGGATCGGGATCAGAGACACACTTAGATTTATGGAAATGTCAGACAAAACGGAGATCGTTGTAAGAAGCATCCCCGGCCCACGTTGGCATCTGTATTTTCTGGCAGTCGATCCTGAACATCATAAGCAGGGCATCGGATCCGGTGCGATACAGGATTTCCTTATCCCCTTGGTTAGATCCAATGGCGGGAATCTTATCACCGTTACTACCAACGCGGAGAAAAACGTGTCATTTTACATTAATAACGGGTTCAAGCTCGTAAAAGAAGAAACGCTTGAATGCAATGCAAAGACTATCGGAAACTGGACATTCAGAATGGATCTGTGAAATAAGGAGAACGGTGTTATCGATCCTGTTTGAATTGCTCTGTTGTTAAGAATCCCGCGGCCGGTAAGAATACCGGCAACAGACTTGATCGCTACAGCCCCCGAGGAGCTCAATGCCGCTACCCCGGAACTGCTTTGAGCACGAGCATGCATATACGCAAAAAATAATGCACACACTCACCCCTGCGAAGTGCGACTGAGTTCCGGGGCAGGGCATTGAACTAATACGGGTGATGACTTGGGTGCCCGGTATGCTGGCGGAAGTCCGCTCGCAAGCAGTTGCGGGCATCACTGATGGTCACGTGAACGACCTAATTGACCTGATCGACTCTGCGGGCGCAGACAAAATGTTCCACTAAAGCGGTATAGATGCACAAATAGTCTGCGTACGCAGACAAAGTGTTCCACTAAAGCAATTTAGATGCACAAATAGTCTGCGAGCGTAGCAAACATGTTCCGGCAAACCCGATTTTATTCACAAAGTTACTGCGTATTAAACCTGGTTACAGATTTACACAGAATCGTTCACAGAAAACAAGCAGATTTGTGTATGAATCTGTGAATATCTGAAAAACTCTGTTGTCCTGCAACATTCCCGCCTTGCCGGTTGTATTAACGGTGTAGTTTGTTATTGACAGGAGGGATAATCATGAAGATGAGACTGATACCGGTGCTGCTGGTATGTGCTTTGGGCACAGGGTTAATGATCACGGGATGCAGTAAGCAGAATGAGACGCGGGGCACCACAGTGGTAAAGGGTGAGCAGAACGGCGTTCTCAATCACGGTCACTCGATAAAGGAGACGACAGACAGACGTCCGACTGAGATCAGAAGGTCAGGCGATGTTATCATGGATCAGGATGAGGCACTTAAGTACCTGGAGGACAGCGTGACTCTCCCTGACAGCGACATGAGGTTCGTACCCGGCGAGACGTCGGCCGATGATCCGGGCGCATATATGTGGTACGGATTCTATATATACAAGGATGACATCTGTATCAGCAATTACAGATTTGATGTCATCGCTTTCACGGACGGTACGGTATGTGAGGGAAGGGAAGAAGTGCTGAACTGCACATCATTCGCAGACCCGGATGATACGATCAGTCCCGACGAGGCTCTTGCCATATACAAACAGGAATCGGGAGACAGCCATGACTTATATTATGCTTTCAATCGTAATTATCAATACAACCGCAAAACAAATGCCTGCATCCTGACTTACATGTACCGTTACGACAACTCCCACCCCGGAGAGAGTTACACGTTATTGCTCGATGCGGTAACCGGCGAGATGGTGGGGTATAGGCCTGATGAGATCACCTGATCATATAGCATTCTCGATCATTTCCCTGGCCTGCGCAAATCTCCGGCTGTCGGCATCATCGTCATAACCTGCGACGTATCCGCCCGAGACATTAACGGCATCACTTGTCTCGACCTTTATATAGTAACTGGATCCGTCGTCAATGATCTCCCTGGTGGACATGTCCTCTTCCAGCTCCATGAAATTCACTCTGGTCAGCACGTTCACGATGCTTGACCATTGCAGGTCAGATATCCCGAATTCAGTGATCTCATAATGATCCTCAGGCGGCAATTCCCCCGCCAGATAATCGTAGGTCTTATCAGATTCAGGCCTGATGCTGTATTTAACCGCTTTGAGATCAGGCGTAAAGATATACATGTCAACATCCGGCTGACCGCCGCAGTAGACCAG
>CADBNJ010000201.1 GCA_902795955.1 Oscillospiraceae bacterium | reverse complement strand
TCATCACGATAATCATCTAATCCCTTTCCTCCTGTAAACCATCTTGAAGGAGTAATCATCGCTACATATCTAGGATTAAGCTTTTTAGCCATTTGAACAAACAACTGGTATATCGGCTTTGCTGATGCTCCATTTCCGCCACCATCATTCAACTGATACGGCGGGTTTCCAATAATCACATCAAACTTCATATTCCATATCTCCTTGGGATTTGTATTATGTATAAACTCGTATGCGTGCCGCTCAAGGCCCTCTCTTTTCGCATCGCCGTATTCAGATTCTGCAGCACCGCAATACACGCACTTCTTATCCTTAAATCTATGCTTGACATTCTTGAATCTGATATTTCCCTGTATATCATCGAATACAGATACCGAATAAATGCTGTTGGGGTATTTAGAGCAGTACAGGCTGCGCCGCGCCAGGAGGCTCGTAAGCTCCGTAATGGCGATACCGTATAACTGTTTGTGCATTATGTGGTCCAACCGCTCCTGCAGGTCGGGGATGGTGGGTTCAAGTCCCACAAGCAGCCTTTTCGCGATCTCCCGAAGGAAAACTCCCGACTTTGTCGCGGGATCGAGGAACGTCGTATCAGGGTCGGAGAACAGTTCCTGAGGCAACATATCGAGCATCGCATTCGCAACTTCAGGCGGCGTGAACACCTCATCGTTCGAGAGGTTGGCAATGCAGGACAGCACATCGGGATTGTAAGAGGATACAAGGCTACTCATAATCGGATAACCTCCTGTAATCTGTCAGCGGATATTCTTTAATTGGTGCAGGAATAAAAGCATTTGTCTCCTCATCGAATTCCCATCCGAGCATAAATATGTTCATCTGCTTCTCGTGCCCGTCCAGAAGCTCGGCAAATTCATAATCCCGCCGCTTGATCTGATCCCCTGACACGAGGTTCCACTCGGCGAAAACAATAGGCGTCCCGTCGTTCTGCAGCATCGTCAGCGCATCGCCGCACAGGATATTCTTGCGCAGTATGAATCTGACTGTCTCACGACACTGATCATTCGCCTGAGTCTTTGCATTCACGGTGTATTCCTTGTTCCAGATATCAAACAGGTTCTGTCTGCATATCTCAGCATTGTCCTCGAGGATATCAACACCATAAATGCTCGTCACAGCCAGAACCGAATAGCGTTCATAGTCATAGGGACTTTTGCCGTACTGTTTCTTGACAACAGCAAGTTTGCGCCTGAGGATCTCTTTGAGGAAAGCGCCTTCACCGCAGGCAGGTTCCAGAAATCTCGAATCTATCCTCTCCGTCTCACCCTTAACAAGATCAAGCATCGCATTTACTTCGCGCTCAGCAGTAAAGACCTCCCCGTGATCGGCAACCCTCTGCTTGGACTTAACCTGTTTATCAGGCATAAGTTAGCTCCCTCCCCGCTCAGGGCTTTCAGGAAGGTTCTATAAATGTGTACTTTTTAGAATTGAACTGTAGAGATAGAAGTTGTTTTGAATTTTGTGTAAATATGCTTGTCTGGGGCAATTAATAGTACATTTCCTGTGCTAAAATAGGAACAGTTGAATGAACGGGCTGTTACAGGAAAGTACACCTTTTTAGAACAGCATTTCAAAATTTTTTGTGTTTCTCGAATTGTTTTGATTTGTAGTAGAACGTTGACACCGGCATATCGCATTCACGAGCGGCTTCCGGACCTGTTAACACGCCTGATTTCCACTTACGGTAAGCAGCGGGGAAATCACACGGAACCGGCAACACCGGCCTGCCGAATTTGATGCCGCGCGCCTTTGCCGCTGCAATGCCCTCAGCCTGCCGCTGCCTGATATTAACCCGCTCATTCTCCGCTACGAAAGAAAGGATCTGCAAAACCAGGTCACTTATAAATGTTCCCATAAGATCCTTTCCGTTGCGTGTGTCAAGAAGAGGCATATCTATCACGCAGATATCAATACCTTTCTCGCGGGTCAGTATCCTCCATTGATCCTGGATCTCCTCATAATCGCGGCCAAGACGGTCTATGCTCTTGATGTAAAGAAGATCGTCCTGTTTGAGTCTCTTCATGAGGATCTTGTAGGACGGGCGGTCGAAGTCCTTACCGGATTGCTTGTCTATATAGATATTGTGTGCAGGAATATTGTGCTCAGCCATTGCGATCATCTGACGGTCTTCATTCTGATCGTGGCTGCTCACACGCACATATCCATAGACAGAACTCATATGGTACCTCCAATTAGTATTCAATGGACACATACCATATTTGTCTGCAAATAACTATATACGATACTCTATTAAAACCTTAATCTCTATATCGTATGTGTTCTTATTATTGTTTGGAGAAGCTGTTTACTTCTTATTCTCCCAGTGCAGCTGAGGAACCAGCTCACGGTCCCTTATGTCATTCAAACAAAGATGAATGAGTGTCTGATAAGGGACACCCAGTTTGTTTGCCGCCGACCTGAAGTAGTCGATGGTATCAGACTCAAGACTTATCGTAATTGTCTTTCTCTGCGGTTTACCGCTTGTCTGCGGCTCTACATCAACCGCAAAATCAGTCTCTTTATCCGAAGATTGAACAGTTCTCCTTGTCCTTGCCATGATTATTACCCCTTGTCAAATTATTGCTACAGCCATCTTTACGCTTGTACCGTTCCGGCAAGTTCCTTAACCTGACTCAAAGTCAGACCGGAATACTTAGCCACTATGGTCAGGTCCAGACCGTCAGCGATCATCCTGGAGGCATTCTGTAACCGTGCCTTCTTGAC
>CADBNJ010000200.1 GCA_902795955.1 Oscillospiraceae bacterium | reverse complement strand
GTGGCGGATATCTCTATCACGGAAGAGTAGCAGCTTTGGCAGAGGCGGCAAGAGAAGCCGGTCTCTCATTCTAAGCGGAAGGAGTAAATTAAATGGCTTTTGATTCTAAGAATAATTATTCCAGAGAGAATGAAGGCGGCTTCGAAGAGAGAGTTCTTCATATCGGCCGTGTCTCTAAGACCGTAAAGGGCGGTAAGAATATGCGTTTTGCCGCACTCGTTATCGTTGGTGACAGAAATGGTCACATCGGTAAGGGTATCGGTAAGGCAGCCGAGGTTCCCGAGGCTATCCGCAAGGGCATTGAAGAGGCTAAGAAGAACATTGTTGAGGTAACACTCCTTAACGGAACGATCCCTCACGAGACACTCGGTCTTTACAGTGCTTCCAAGATCGTCATGAAGCCCGCTGCATCAGGTACCGGTGTCATCGCCGGAGGTCCCGTTCGTTCAGTATGCGAGCTCGCAGGCATCAAGGATATCCGTACAAAGTCCATCGGTTCCAACAACCCTAACAACATGGTCAATGCAACCATCGAGGGTCTTAAGAGCCTCAAGTCTGCCGAGGAAGTTGCAAGACTCCGCGGCAAGAGCATCGAAGAGATAGGCTAAGGAGGGTGTAACTTATGGCAAATTTGAAGATTACACTCGTCAAGAGTACAAACAAGGCACAGAAGAAGCCCAAGACAACTGTTGCAGCACTTGGTCTCAAGAAGATCGGCCAGACAGTTGAGAAGCCTGACAACGAAGCAATTCGCGGCATGATCAAAGCAGCTGTGAACTATGTTTCTGTTGAAGAAGTTTAATGGAGGTACATTGTAATGAAGCTCAATGAAATGACTTCAAGCGGTAACAAGACCGCATTCCGTAAAGGCCGTGGTGCCGCTACCGGTAACGGTAAGACAGCAGGCCGCGGACACAAGGGCCAGAAGGCTCGTTCCGGCGGCGGTGTACGTCCCGGCTTTGAAGGCGGTCAGATGCCCCTTTACAGACGTTTGCCTAAGCGCGGATTCAACAACAAGCGTTTTGCTCCCGCTTATATCGAGGTAAACGTATCAGATCTCGAGAAGCTGGATAACGGTGCAACAGTTGATGCAAAGGCACTCGCTGAGGCAGGAATCATTACTCTGCCCAAGATCAATGACGGTGTAAAGATCCTTGGTAACGGCGATCTGACAAAGAAGCTCGATGTTAAGGCTGCAAAGTTCACTGCATCAGCAAAAGAGAAGATCGAGAAGGCCGGAGGCTCAGTTCAGGAGGTTTAAGGTATGAAGGGTATTTTCGATATCGCTGTAAAAGCCTTCAATGTTGAAAGTATTCGTAAAAGACTGCTTTATACCTTCTTCATCCTCGGTATCTTCATGCTTGGCGGTCTCGTTCCGGTTCCCGGACTTGACGGCGCCAAATTTACCGAACTTGTCCAAAAGTGGGGTCAGCTCGGATCCATCATGGATCTTGTATCCGGCGGTGGTCTCTACCGTGCGACGATCTTTGCGATGGGTATATCACCTTACATCAACGCATCGATCATCATTCAGCTCCTTCAGGTTGTAATTCCCGCTCTTGACGATATGTCAAAAGAGGGTGAAGCCGGAAGGAAGAAGATCACTAAGATCACGAGATATTCCGCCATCGGTCTTGCACTCGGACAGGCATGCCTGTTCTGTTACTCGACCAGAGAGGCCATGATCTCCACACTTCCCACATGGCTTAACGCCGCGATCGTCATCCTGTCATTTACTGCAGGTACGTGTCTCGTCGTATGGCTCGGTGAGAAGATCAACGACAAGGGTATCGGCAACGGTGTATCACTTATCATCTTCGCCGGTATCGTTACAAGACTTCCTGATATGGCCAAGACACTGTATGCAAAGAGTGTCGATGTTGCCACCTCTTTTGAGAATCAGGCAGTGGGTGTGGTAGTTGGTATCCTTCTGTTCGTGGGAGTCGCCCTGATCGCCGTAGGCATCATCGTGTTTGTTCTCTACGTACAGAATGCAGAGAGAAGACTGACGGTTCAGTACTCAAAGAAGACCATCGGCAGATCGCAGCGCGGCGGCAACAAGGATTACATTCCTTTGAAGGTCAACCAGTCGGGCGTTATGCCGGTCATCTTCGCGATGAGTATCCTTGCCGTTCCTTCGATGATAGTTACGTTCTTCTTCAGTGCCAAGGCCAATGAGGACGGAACGGTAGCTAACTGGTTTGCAAAGGCATTTACGGGAAGTGCTTATTACTATATCGTATATGTATTGCTCATCATCGGATTCACGTTCTTCTATTCCGCGATCCAGTTCCATCCGATCGAGATCGCTAACAACATCAACAAGAACGGTGGTGCGATCAGCGGTATAAGAGCAGGTAAGCCTACATCGGATTATATATCCAGGGTTGCATTCAGGCTCAACTGGGCTGATGCATTCTTCCTCATTCTCGTATGTATCGTTCCTACGGTCGTAGGTATCTTTACGGGTCTGCAGAATGTATGGTTTGCAGGAACATCAGTATTGATCCTCACGGGTGTTGCCAACGACCTGATCGTTCAGGTTGAGGGTGAGCTCGAGGTCAGGAATCCTAAGGGCTTCCTTGATGACATTGCACTCCTCAAGGGGAGAAGGTAAAATTACTAAGCTTAACAGCAATTATAAAGCGGCTGTCCCGTTAAGAGGCAGCCGCTTATATTTTGTATGATTGGTTTTATTACTTACTGTTCTTCAGCACAGCCACGCTTCTCTCAAGTATGCCCTTCATGTGCGCAATGGCGATTCCGTAGTTGGTCATGGGCACGCCCTGGGATGATGCATGCTCATATCTGCTCCTCACTTCACTCTCACCGAGCATACAGGCTCCGCAGTGGATGATGAGGTCATAGGAGGACAGATCCTTCGGGAACTCCAGTCCCGAAGTGAATGAGAAATCAAAATCTCTTCCGGTATATTCCCTGATCCAGCCGGGCAGCTTTACGGTTCCTATGTCCTCACACTGCCGGTGATGCGTACATCCTTCGCTTATCAGGATACGGGCTCCGTCCGGCAGTTTGTCGAGCATATAGGCGCCTTCAAGGGCCTGATCGAGAGTCCCTTTGAACCGGGCCATGAGTATCGAGAACGATGTCAGGCTGATGCTGCCGGGAACTATCTTCGATACCTTCCCGAAAGCCTGGCTGTCGGTTATTACGAGAACCGGGTCCTTCACCTTGTCGAGGGCGAGGATAAGTTCAGTATCCTTAGTGACTACGGGAATGGCGCCTTTGCCCAACAGATCTCTTATCACCATCTGCTGAGGCAGGATAAGCCTGTCCTTCGGGGCTGACTTGTCGATCGGAACAACCAGTATTACCATATCGCCCTCTGATACAAGATCGGATACGAGGGGACGGACCTTGCGCTGCCTGATGATAACGGCAACGCGTTCCTTCAATTCTTCAATACCGGCGCCCGTCAGAGCACTGACAAAAAGAGACCCCTCAGGTATGGTTCCGGCAACTCCGGCCAGATCCATATCACTCTTATTAACAACGATAAGATACGGTATCTTCCTGCTCTTGAACACATCGATAAGATGAGATTCATCATCACCGATCCCGGCGCTTCCGTCCACCACAAGGACTGCAATATCGGTCTCATCAATGATGCGGAGGCTCCTCTCGATCCTTTTATCACCGAGAACTCCGTCATCGTCAATGCCGGGAGTGTCTATTATCACAACAGGTCCTAACGGCAGCAGCTCCATCGTCTTGCGGACGGGGTCTGTCGTTGTACCCAGGACATCGGAGACGATGGACAGCTCCTGCGAAGTGAATCTGTTCACCAGGCTCGACTTGCCGGCATTGCGGCGGCCGAAGAAGGCAATGTGAGTTCTCTCCATATGATTACCTCAGAATCTGAAATCTCTTTCGCCGTTCTCGATAGCAGCAAGTCTGTCGCGGAGAACAGCGCGGGCTTTCTCGTTAGTTACATCGGGAATGTTCTTCTCGATGAGCACTTCGCCGGCGGCACGTGTCTCGGGAGATGCATAATCCACGAGGTACTCCTTCAATGTCATGAGGGCATTGGGCAGGCAGCAGTTCTGGATCTGCTTTGCCTTGCAGAGTGCCATGAATCTGTCGCCGGTCCTTCCTTCGCGGTAGCATGCTGTGCAGAATGAAGGCACGTAGTCCATGTCGATCAGCCACTTCATTACCTCATCGAGAGTCCTTGTATCGGACACGTCGAACTGAACTGTATCGTCAGGACGCTCCTCCTTGGTATATCCGCCGACTGAAGTCCTTGAACCGCCGGAGATCTGCGATATTCCGAGGTGGAGGACACGCTCTCTCGACTTCTGTGACTCACGTGTTGACACGATCATGCCGGTGTAGGGAACAGCTATCCTGATGCAGGCTACGATCTTGGCGAAAATATCATCGTCGATGGCATTTGTGAAGTCATTTACATCGATGTCGTCAGCCGGGCAAAGCCTCGGAACCGAGATCGTATGAGGGCCTACGCCGTGAACAGCTTCAAGGTGCTCGGCATGCATTAGAAGTCCCGCGAACTCATAACGGTACTTGTCGAGACCGAACAGAACGCCGAGTCCCACGTCGTCGATACCGCCTTCCATAGCTCTGTCCATCGCCTCGGTATGATAAGCGTAATCGTGCTTGGGACCGGTGGGGTGGAGCGTCAGGTATGACTCCTTATGGTATGTCTCCTGGAACAGAATGTATGTACCGATGCCTGCTTCGTGAAGCTTACGGTAATTCTCCACTGTCGTAGCAGCGATATTGACATTGACACGCCTTATCGCACCGTTCTTATGCTTGATGGAATATATCGTCTTGATGCTCTCGAGGATGTACTCGATCGGGTTATTGACCGGATCCTCGCCGGCTTCGATCGCCAGCCTCTTATGTCCCATATCCTGAAGGGCGATGACCTCATCCCTTATCTGCTCCTGCGTAAGCTTAACTCTCGGGATCGTCTTGTTCTTGCCGTGATACGGGCAGTAGATGCATCCGTTTACACAATAATTAGACAGATACAGCGGCGCGAAAAGGACGATCCTGTTGCCGTAGAAATCCTTCTTGATCTGCTCTGCCAGAGCGAAGATCTCCTCGTTCTTCTCAGGAATGTCGCAGGCAAGGAGCACAGACGCATCGCGGTGGCTGAGGCCTTTACGCTCCTTGGCTTTCTCAATGATCGAATCGATCAGTTCCACATTGTTCTTGTTCTCATCGGCGTACTTAAGCGATTCACGTATCTCGCTGTCGTCGATGAATTCTTCTGCTTTAAGTGATTTGGGATCGTACATATTACTAAACCTCTCTTAAGTTTTTTTGTATTTGATGTTGTCGCCGCGGTCAACGGCGATCTCATAGCCGATGTTCCTTAATCTGCCGGCCAGGCAGTTCATGCATTCTGCCGCCTCCTCGCCTGTACAGATCTTATTGTCGTAAAGCGCGTACTTTTTCCTCACTCCGACGGGGGATAAGTTGGGCATCACCACGTTCGCCCCTGCGAGTATGCCGAGTTCTCTTCCTCTCGGATCGATAGTTCCGAGTGCCGTTGTAGCTGGCAGAAGGACCTCGGGGATCATGAGTCTTATCATGCTGAGCAGGAACAGTGTCAGTTCAAGTGAACCCTGCGGCCGGTCGGCAAACGGCGTATCCTTGTGAGGGATAAACGGCCCTATCCCGATCATTGCCGGATCAAGATCTCTCAGGAACAGAAGGTCGTCTGCGATATTCTCATATGTCTGGTAAGGCGATCCGACCATAAATCCCGCACCGGTCTGGTAACCGATTTCCTTCAGGTCACGAAGACATCTCTGTCTGTTGGCAGCTGACAGGGAGGAGGGGTGGAGCTTCGCATAATGACTGTGGTCGGCCGTCTCATGCCTCAGTAGATAACGGTCAACGCCGGCATCATAGAAAGCCTTGTATGACTCATGACTCTTCTCTCCAATGGACAGGGTAACTGCGACGTCCGGGTGTTCCCGCTTGATCTCACGAACGATCCTGATGATCTTCTCATCAGTGAAGAACGGATCCTCGCCTCCCTGCAGGACTATTGTCCTGAATCCCAGGTCGTATCCGCAGGAAGCGCATCCTGTGATCTCCTCCTCGCTCAGCCTGTATCTTGACGCATTCTTATTGCTGTATCTTATGCCGCAGTAATAACAGTCATTCTTACAGTAGTTGGTAAATTCGATCAGTCCTCTTATGTAGACCTTGTTCCCGTAAATACCCTTTGAGACTGCCGAGGCCTTCTCCGCCAGGAGATCCGCCGTATCCTTGTCTCTGTTGTTGAGAAGGAATATTATCTCGTCACGAGTGATGTCTGCCCCGTCGCAGAGTTTCTGCACGATGGTCCTGACATCATTCATGATCAGTGTGAGGAATAAGTCGTCTTGCAGGACACGCCGTCAAGCATTCCGAGCTTGCCGGATACTGAACTGATAAGATCCTCCGGTGCATCGATCACAACGCTGATGATCGAGATATTCTTCTCACGGTAAGGGATACCCAGTCTTCCGATGACGTTGTCTCTTACCTCGTGAAGAATGTCATTGATCTGTGATACTGAACCGGGATTCTCGACGATAATGCCGATTATTGCAACTCTAGTCTCCATTTGACCTCCTTTTGCACATCACGCAAACAAGGTTCCGAAGCAATTAAGCAGGATAGATTTACTTAAAGCCTTCCGCGTCAGGGCTCACGCCTTCCGCTCTCAGAACTGTTACGCATAAATTATCATCAGGTAATTCTTTTGTCAAACCGCCTGACGGAGCAAATTTGAGTGAAATAAAAAAATAATGAAAAAAACGGGAATTGCTATTATAATAGATAAGTTGCAGAGTACTGCACGCGATAACAGCATCGGAGGATATATAATGTCGACTCTCAAGAGAGCTTTTCAAATACCGGAACTGCGTAAGAAGTTGTTATTTACTTTCTTTATGCTCACGATATTGGCTGTGGCATCACTCATTCCGTGTCCCGGAATGGACGTTGCGGCTTTCAGGAATACTGTGAAGGGATGGGGAGACATCGGCAACCTGATGGGCATCCTGTCCGGCAAGGGAATATATAATGCGTCGATCATATCGCTGTCAGTATACCCTTATCTCATCGGCATGATTATTGTGCAGATACTGTCTGCGGCGATCCCGGCACTCCGCAATATGTCGGCACAGAACGAGGCCGTTCAGAGGAAGATAACAAAGTGGACAAGAATGGCAGCCATGATCGCGGGATTCGTTTTCTCGGTTCTCATGGTTACGGGTTCGCTTAAGGCATTGTCCCCGAAGATCAATTTCTGGCTGGCAATGATCATATCCATCCTCGGTTTTACCATCGGTTCAGCACTTGTGTCATGGGTATGTGAGCTCATCTCATCCAAAGGATTGGGCAACGGCTTCTCGGTTGTTATTTTCGCCGCGATCTGCCGCAACATTCCTCATGTTCTTAAGTCAATCTATATGCAGTCCGAGGCAAAGCTCGGTCTGGTATGGGCTATAGTCTTTACGGTCCTTGCCGTTATCCTTGGTGCTGCTGCGCTGATCTTCTGCGTATACGTTCAGACGGCAGAGCGCAGGATCAAGATCATGTTCAATAAGAGAAGCATCGGCATGAGACAGTACATGGGACAGAATACATCTCTCCCCATCAAGATCACTCAGGCAGGGATCCTTCCCATCATTTATGCCATGATGATCCTTACGACCCCCGCACTTATCATTGCGTTCTACAATTCGGGAAGCGAGAACGGTTTTGTCAGAGGATTCGTCAACTTCAGGATGAGCCCGGCATATCTTATACTGTACGCTTTCTTTACGATCATCCTGTCAAGCGCTTTCGCTATAATGCAGTTCAATCCTAACGAGATCGCCAATGAGCTGCGCAACAACAGCGGGTATATCGCGGGAGTTAAGCCCGGCAAGCCTACGTCACAGTTCCTTACCAAGATGTTTGCCAACATGAACTATGCCGGTGCAGTGTATCTCCTTATCATTTGCCTTGTTCCCATGCTCGTATCGATCGTTCCGCAGATCCGCGGATTCTGGTATGCGGGAATTGCAATGGTGATCCTGTCAACCGTTGTGGTTGAGATGATCACGCTCCTTGACAACGGCATAAAGGAAGAGGACGACAAGAAGAAAAACAGCAAGCCTGTCAAGAATGTGAAGGCTTTCAAGCAGTAATCTATCGGAGGAAATTAACATGAGATTGATCATTTTGGGTGCACCCGGTTCGGGCAAAGGAACAACCGCAGTAGTTCTCAAGGAGAAATACGGTCTTGCTCACATCTCCACGGGAGATATCTTCAGGAGCAACATCAAGGCCGGAACGCCTCTCGGTCTCGAAGCGAAATCATACATTGACAAGGGCCAGCTCGTTCCCGACAGCATCACGATCGGAATGGTCGAGGGAAGGCTTGCCGAGAGCGACTGCACAAAGGGATACATCCTCGACGGATTCCCCAGAACTATCGCGCAGGCTGAGGCTCTCGACGAGATGCTCTCGAAGAAGCATGAGAAGATCGATGCCGTATTATCCATCATCGTCGATGATGACGTCATCAAGGACCGCGTATGCTCCAGAAGAGTATGCGAGAAGTGCGGTGCAAGCTTCAATGTGAAATACAAGCCTACAAAGGTCGAGGGTGTATGCGATCTCTGCGGCGGTTCAGTTGTTCAGAGAGCAGATGATACACCTGAGACAGTAGAGGCACGTCTCGTAACTTATTATGAGAATACAAAGCCTCTCATCGATTTCTACGATGCAAAGGGTTTGATAATAGAAGGCAACAACAATGTGGATTCCGATACTTGCATTAAGTCCATCGAGGACGGACTTGCCAAGCTCGGTATCTGATCAGGAAGAAGACGCAAATGATAGAGATATTAAATGCAGAAGAATTTGAATTGATGAAATCATCCGGGAAGATCCTCCAGGAGGTCTTCAGGACACTCGATAAGGAGATCCGCCCCGGGATGTCCACTTATGACGTGGATAAGATAGTTCACGACATCATTACGGGGCACGGCGCAATACCGTCTTTCCTTAATTACGGTGAGCCTCCTTTCCCGGGGTCGGCATGTACTTCCGTAAATGAGGCGGTTGTGCACGGGATCCCTTCCAAGAGGCGGATCCTTAAGGACGGTGATATCATTTCCGTTGATGTGGGAGCCATACTTGAAGGTTATCATTCAGATGCCTGCAGAACATATCTTGTAGGTGACGTAAAGCAGGAAGTTAAGGATCTTGTGGCGAGGACGAAGCAGTCTTTCTTTGAAGGCCTCAAGTATGCATATGCAGGCAACAGGACAGGCGACATCGGACATGCCGTCCAGGAGTACTGCGAGAGCTTCGGCTACGGTGTTGTCCGTGAATTGACCGGACACGGCATCGGAACGTCGCTT
>CADBNJ010000199.1 GCA_902795955.1 Oscillospiraceae bacterium | reverse complement strand
TTCTTGTCCACCGACAGGGGGTAGAAGATATAATCCGTGAACCAGGAGCCCATGGTGATGTGCCAGCGGTTCCAGTATTCCTTGATGTTCTTTGAGAAGTAGGGGAGATTGAAGTTCTCCGCAACCTTGATGCCGAGGCACTGTGCGATACCGATCGTGATATCGATTCCGCCCGTGAAGTCGCAGTACAGCTCGAAAGCATAGAACAGCATCGCCACGAATACGTAGGCACCGGTATATGTCTCCGTGTCGCCGATGAGTGCAGTAACCGCGGTAATGATCCTGTCAGCTATGACAACCTTCTTGAAGTAGCCCCAGAGTATGCGGATAAAGCCGTAGGTGAATGTCTTCTCGGAGAACTTATGCTCCTCATAGAGAGTCTTGGACAGGTCTCCGTACCTTGAGATAGGACCCTGAACGAGCTGCGGGAAGAATGACACGAACAATGCCAGCTTGAACGGATTCTTCTCGGCCTTGACCGTTCCCCTGTATGTATCGATTAGGTAGCTTACCGTCTGGAAAGTATAGAAAGAGATACCCATCGGAACGAGGATGTCAACCGCTTTGAGAGCAGCTCCTTCCGACAGGAATTTGTTGATGTTGGTGATGACAAAGTTAGTGTACTTTGTTACTGCCAGGATGCCGAGATTGAAGAGCATCGACAGCAGCAGGATGCGCCATTTGGATGACTTTGCCTTGGCCTTCAGCGACTTCTTGAGGTCTGAAGTATAAGACCCGTCAGCCTTGGCATTCTTGATGGCAAGGTCGCATTTATCCTGCGCCTTCTCCATGCAGTAACCCGCCACGAAGGCCGTCACGGTCGTGGTGCCGATGAATATCAGGTAGTAGGGGTTCGCAATCCAGTAGAAAGCATAACTCGCGATAAGCAGTAACGGCCATTGCCACTTCTTGGGCAACAGATAATAAAGCACGAATAAAGCTATCGTGAATGCTATGAATTCATAAGATACAAAGAGCATTTATCAGTCTTCGTCCTCGAGTCTCTTAACGAGTGCCGCAAGAGCAGCCGCCGAATTGAAATTCTCGGGAATGATCTCCTCTGCAGGGATCTGTACATCGAGCCTGTCGTCGATCTCTGCAACGATGCTGATGATGTCAAAGGAATCGATGACCCTGTCATCTACGAGAGACTTGTTCGTCTCATAATCTACGTCGGGATGGAGTTCCTTAAGGATTGCTACGATCTCGTCCATGTAATGTTCTCCTTTTATGTTAACTTAGTTTGTTGCCTTCAGTTAGTTGCCATCTCAAGAAGCTTCTTCCTGTCCACCTTGCCGTTGGGCGTCAGCGGCATGTCATCGAGCTTCGTGAACACGTAAGGGAGCATGTACTTCGGAACCTTCTCCGTAAGGATGTCCTTAAGCTGCCCCTCTTCGATCGTGCCCGTATAATATAACACAATTCTGTCTTTTTGTTTGTTGTAAACGGCACATGACAAATAAATGCCATCTAATGTGTTGACATTTGCCTCGATCTCGCCAAGCTCGATCCTGTGACCCATGTGCTTGATCTGGTAATCCTTGCGCGATACGAAGACAAGCTCGCCGTATTCGTTGTATCTGGCGAGGTCTCCCGTCCTGTATATCAGTTCGGGGTAGTGCGTGTTAAGAGGGTTCTGAACAAAGACCTCAGCCGTCCTGACCGGATCATTGTAGTAGCCCAGAGTAAGCGCCGTGCCCCTGATGCATATCTCTCCGACTTCGCCGTCAGAGACCTTCTTATCCTCGTCGAGGAGCAATATCTCCGTATTGTCGAAAGGCCGTCCGATCGGGATCGCATCGCCTTCCTCGAACTCCCTGTTGACCTCATAATAGCAGCTCATTCCCGTAGCCTCGGTAGGGCCGTAGAGATTGATGAACCTCGTCTCCGGCAGTGCCGCTCTCCAGCGGTTGAACTGCTTGATAGGGAAGACCTCTGATCCGAAAGCGACAAGCTTCAGGTGCGGAACCTCCTTCTTGAGTGCCCCGAGCGCTGATATCATAGTCAGAGCCGATACTACCCAGCATACCGTGTTGACACCGTTCTGATTCAGGAACTCGACGAGCTTGAGCGGGAACATAAAAAGCTGCTTGGGAACGATCGCCGTATAAGCACCGAACTTGATCGTCGGATACAGCTCCTTGAGGCATGCGTCGAAGTAAAACGGGCTCTGGTTGCCGAACCTCGTGTCGCGGTCGAATCCCAGCACGTCAGACAGATGCTCTATGTAGTCGATAACGCTTCTGTGGCATGCGGCAATGCCCTTGGGCACACCCGTGGAACCTGATGTATAAACCATGTAGATGGGATCCGTGTCTATCTGCCTGTCTCTTATGCCGGCGAGCGCCTCCTCGTTCTCGGGAGTATCCTTGATATCCTCAAAAAGTGCGATCCTGCCGTCGTAATCGAACTGCCTTGCAAGCTCTTCCGTCTCCTTCTCGCAGATGATCAGTTCCGGCTTCATCGAGCTGATTATGAGATCTATCCTCATCCTTGGCATCTCTTCGTCGATCGGCACATACGAGCATCCGCCGTAGACCGTTCCGAAGAATGTGGATATGGCCCTCGGGGTCTTCTTCATGAATATGATCACGGGCTGCTTGTAGAAGCCCTCATTTGCCAGGAAGGAGCCGATGCTCCTTGCCGTGTCATACACCTGTCTGAATGTCATTGCACACGCATCTGCCTCGAAAGACTCGTATGCGATCTTATCCGGTACTTCATTTACTGTCTTCTCGATGTATTCGAGCACGTTCTTCTGTTGCATTTTATATCTCCGTCTTAGTATTTTTGCCGCATGCTCTTACAGACACTTCCGCAAGAGTATCAAGTATGTCGATGAAGAAGCCGTCCAGCTTCTTGCCGTGAGCGAGCACCGACAGCTCGGTACATCCCAGGATGTATGCCTGCGCGCCCTTGTCAGCCAGGTGTTCCGCGACTTTGTACAGTTTGGTCAGGTCGTTGCTCCTGCCGGCCTTCACGTCGTTGTATATGATGTCGGTCACCACAGCCTGATAATCCTTATCCGGCTCGACCGGTGTAATCCCGCTGTCTATCAGGGCATTTGCAATAAGCCTGTTCTTGATGCTGCCGTCCGTAGCCATGATCCCCGCGTACTTTACACCCTTGCCCGCGAGGATGGCTGCAGTCTCCCTGATGCCGTTATACACGGGCACACTGATGTCTTCTGCCAATGCCTTCTCGAAATAAGCAGCCGTGATGCAGGGAATGGATATGGCGCTTACCTTCTGGTCTTCAAGCCTCCTGGCCAGCTCCAGTATCTTCGGATACGGATCCTCAGTGCTCCTTCCGAGAAAGAACGAGGTCCTGTCCGGTATCTGCGGACAGCTGTAGATTATGGTATCAATGTGATCCTGATCCCTTGAAGCGTCTGTAATACCCACGATCTTCTCGTAGAAGACCGCGGTCGCCATAGGTCCCATACCGCCGATAATTCCAAGCGTCATATATCATTCTCCACTATATTATTTAATTATTATAATACAAAAGGCACGGATATCTGCAAGTTTTTTGAAGATTAAGTATCAGAAGCCCAATGCCGCTGTCCCGGAACTCAGTCGCACTTCGCGGGGATTAGTGTGTGCAATACTTTTTGTGCACATGCCCGCTCGTGCTCAAAGCAGTTCCGGGACAGGGCATTGGGCTTCACTGGTGGTGGCTAGAGTGACTGGGATGGCCGCGGAAGTCCGCTCGCA
>CADBNJ010000198.1 GCA_902795955.1 Oscillospiraceae bacterium | reverse complement strand
GGCATATAGATCTTGCCACCGATCTTCCAGTTGGAAAACTCCATATTCTCGGGCTCGATAAAACCGTTATCCGGTAAGACGTATTCGGAACCCATATCCTCCTTGTCGGGAGTCATTATTCCTTCAGCTCCGTTACCGTCGAAAGTAATGATCTTCTTCCCGGAAACAGGAGAAGGGGACCATGAGATCGTAATTTTGTCTATATATATCGCACCGTCTTCTGATCTCAGTCCGATATACTCATAGTCTCCCTCAACTATAAGTTCGGTGCTTGACCCTTTGACTATCGTGCCGATAAGATCTCCGGATGATTGTGAGTCGTATACATCCGTAACCACATCGTATTGTGTGTTATTGCCATAGATCATAAGAGTCTTGCCGTCAGGTGTATTCGAATTCCAGTCGATATTGACCTTTGCAGCATATCCGCCGGATACCGTAGTGACAATTCCTGAGATTTTATCTGCCGATTTGAGCTGGATCGAGTGTTTTCCGGCTGCGGAATTGCCTAGATATTCTGCAGCGGAGGAAGCGGACTGATATCTCCATTCCGCATAACCTGTACCTGATGCCTCCGTGACATCCACCGTCAATTCATCCGTCACAATCGAAGTGTCCGCAAAGATGACAGCGGAACCGAGAGCCGTGATGATCATTACTATACTTAGCAAAACTGATAATTTACGCATAAGCAGTCCTCCGGTTTTGTTAATTTTATTTTAATATTTTACCATAAATCGCATAATTATTGCATTTATATGTCTGTGAAATACCGCTATTAACTCCCGTGCTTCTTGATTAGGCATAACTTGTCAAGGGTTTTGTATCTCTGTGTTACGGGGTATAATAAGAATATCTGGTATACGTCAGGTCAAACAACAACCTTTATCAAATGTCCTTTCAGGAGGTAATCCCATGGCAGACGAGAACAGGAAGATCAATGATGAACTCAATGAGAAGGAATTGGCCGCAGAGGAGATCAAGGATGTGGCAGGAGGTTTTGATGCACCGTCACTTATTGCTCCCAATAAGGATCTGATCAGCCCCAATGCTCCTATTCCCGGAGCAGTTGTAGACCTTGGAGCGCAGCTCGGCGCAGCGCCTTTCAAGGGGACAGACAAGTAAATTAAGAACAGTTCTGAACACAAAGAACACGGACCGGAGAATACGATATCAGTATTCTCCGGTTTTGCTTTATACAAGATACTTGCGTCTGCTGTCTCATGATCAATTCACCATCCGTTGTACTTGCTGTACAATATAATAAACTCCGCAGATCTCAGTTGCAGCGGAGCAGGAAAGGGCAGGAGGGAGTTCTGGTATGAAGAAGAGCCTGAGTTATATGTATTTATCAGTATCTGCCTGCCTGGCGGTATTTATCTCATCATTTGCCGTTACTTCATGCAGCAAAGACAGCAGATATGCTTATATTCATCTTCCGGCGACAGAAGACTGCAGTGACACGTCGACGGGCAAGAAGACGACGTGGAGCTGCGTGTATTACGGGTCTTATCCGGCCTCTGAGGTGGTGGACAGCAAGTGGAATGCCATAGACGGATATGCCCTTCAGGAAGGGGATGTCATAAGGGATGATGAGCTCTATTCGAGGCTTGAATCGTCGTCGTGGAACGGTGATTATCTGGAACTTGATTCGGTAAAGTATTACAGGGTGGGGCAGGATGCGGCTCCCGCCTCGGAAGAGGTGAGGGAGAATCACTATTACAGGGAAGCGGACAGGCAGTGGCATTATTTCGTTGTGAAGCCCATCAGGTGGCGCGTGCTGGATATCAGCGGAAATAAGGCTCTGCTGCTTGCCGACAGGATGCCTGACAGCATTCCTTTCCATGATAAGGATGAGGAGGTATGCTGGAGCAGCTCCTCGCTGAGGAAGTGGCTTAACGGCGAATTCACAGAACGGGCTTTCGCGCAGGAAGAGAAGGAAGCGATATTGACCACAGAGGTCGAGAATCTGCCCAATCAGTCTTACGGCACGTCGAGCGGCGGGAATACGGAAGACAAGGTGTTCATATTGTCCAACGCCGAAGTCTTTGAGAGCGATAAAGCGGGGAGATACGGCTTTGAAGCAAGCAGGGATCATGACGATCCTGCCAGAAGATTCACGTCAACGGCGTATGCCAAGTTCATGGGGGCCTGGTGGTCGCCCGTGGATGTGTATGCGGGCAATTCGTTCTGGTTCATGAGGAACAGCGGATATACCGCGGAAAGTGTCACGTATATATGTGATTTCGGCTTTGTGTACAGCAGGGGAACACTGGTGACATGCAGCGATGCCGCGGTGCTTCCGGCTATGTGGATTGATCTGGACAAAGCGAAGATTGAAGATGCGGGGGAGAGATCGTCAACTGATATCCTGCACCCGGCAAGCAAGGCGCAGAACGGGCTTCATGACCCGGTGAAGGTCGAGGTCGAGTCGATGCCCGGCGGGGCTTACACCGTGTGGAGCTCGGTGACCTTTGGAAGGTATCCGCAGAAGGAGATAAGCGCGGCGGAACCTGACAGCGTTGAGACTGGCGGCAGGTATTATAAGACGGAACCGGTAAGGTGGCGCGTGCTCAAGGTTGAAGATGATTCCCTGCTTCTCATGGCGGACCGGATCCTCGACAGTGTTCCGTACAACGATGAATACAGGGATTGCACGTGGGAGGATTCGTATATAAGGGGATGGCTCAACGGCCCGGGAGATTCGTTTATTAACAATGCATTTACGGAGGAGGAGAGGCAGGCGCTGATATTGTCTGATGTCTCCAATGCGGATAATCACTACTTTGGTACGAAGTGCGGGAACAATACGAAAGATTATGTCTTCCTTCTGTCTGAGGAGGAAGTGTTCAGCTCATACAAGGCAGAGCTCTACGGATTCAGGCCCGACGATGCTGTGGGAGATGTGGGCAGACGATTGAGTCCGACTGATTATGCCGCCGCCGGCGGGGCATGGGTATCTGCTTCCGGTGATACGGCGGGAACGGGCTTCTGGTTCCTCAGGACCAACGGATATACCAGCGACAATGTGGTATATGTCGGCGAGAAAGGGTTCCTGTATAACCGCGGCATCCCCGTCACATGCTCTGACGCAGGTGTTGTCCCGGTGATACGCGTGCGGAAGGACAGTTCTCTTTATACGGTATGCGGGGACGTATCGTATAAGGGGGAATGACGGGAATTATCCCCGCTTTTTTAAGTTGACAATCCTTGAGACGCCGGCTGCTCACAATATCAGCACATGATTCCCACAGATTCCGTGAAGAACCATAAATGTATCCGTAAACCCGCACGGGAAGCCGGTCGGTGCAGAAATGTAGAGACAATCTCCGCACGGGAAGCCGGTTGGTGCATAAAAACGGATACATTACTCCTGTCAGGTCAGAGGCTGATGGGATATATACATCAAACAAATTCCAACAGATTCAGTGAAGCCCCTATTTCGCGCTGCCGCCG
>CADBNJ010000197.1 GCA_902795955.1 Oscillospiraceae bacterium | reverse complement strand
TGCGAAGATCTATGTCGCCGCGGCAAATTCCCCCAGGGTATTCACGAACGGATTTGCTTCAAGCGGCACGGTAAGTGCTAAAGTCTTTGCAGGTAATAAAGGTTCTTCCATATCCATAGAAGGTGATGAACTCAGTATCGAAGGTATGTATTACATTGACAGGTACTATAGCGGTGAGGTAAGGAAAGAACGCGTATATCCGGATCCCAATGCTGTTAAGGAAGTCAGCAGCAACATGAGTTACGGTACTTATATCGTCAGCAAGGATACGACGATCGACAGCCGCATAGAGATTACCGGCTCTATCGAGCTTATCATACCGGACGGTGTGACATTAACAGCAAATAAAGGAATACATTTATCAGGTGGTAAGAATCTCTTGATATACGGTCAGGATGCTGATACCGGCAAATTGATCGCGAGATCAGCAGATAGTGAGCAGGCTGCCATCGGAGGTAATCATGAGGAGGCTTGCGGTAAGATCATCTTTGTCGGCGGAGATATTGAGGCTCACGGGTACAAAGGGTCGTCCGGTATCGGTAATGGTTCTGAGTGCAATAATGACAGTAATCAAGTCTCGGTCTTCGGAGGAACGGTGAGTGCGTGGGGTTCATACGACGGCGATGCTTTGTTTGACAGATTCTCGGGTGCTGCCATAGGCGGCAGTCATGGTTCTGCCGGATGTACTCTGACCGTATATGGCGGGCATGTTAATGCCACAGCTGCAAAATCCGGCAGCAATGTAGAGGCTGCTGCGATAGGAGGCGGTGCTCACATATTACATAACTTTGGTACGTCTACTTACTATCCGTGCCCGGGTAATGCAAAATCATTCATCTATCATGGCGGTTATGTGACGATAGATGGCGGGAATGAAGCCCCGGCGGTCGGTCCGGGTGTGGTAGGCGATGCTTATGATGTAAAAGGTGATCCGGGCTCTGTTCATATCGACGAGATCGAAGGAACCAGTGTAATGGTCTTGTTCAAAGGCACGAGGCAGCAGGCTGCTGACAGGGAAGGAGCGCTGCGCAAGACAGGCAAGGTAATCATTTCACCTTGTGACCATCAAGGCTACTGCCATTCTGATGACAGTTATTATCATTCGTATGACTGTCCTTATTGCGGTCATCAGGGGACAGAACATCATGTGCTCAAAAACTACGAATGCGTTTTGTGTGATTATGCTGTTCCTTCTTACTCCGTTACCTGCAAGATCACAAAGGGAGAAGGCACACTGGTCGCAGATAAGGAGAATGCCAGAGAGGGGGAGACCGTTACGCTGACGGAAAGTCCTGATGAGGGGTATTGTATCTGGAATTCTGTCAATCTCAGTTGGAAGGAGAACGGCAGGACAAAGAAGAAAACCATACTTCCCGTTGACGGAGTTTACTCCTTTACTGCCGTTGACAAACCCATGGAAGTCTCCGTAACGTTTGAGAGAGAGTACACGATCACCTGTTTTTCTCCTGAACACGGCACTTTGACTGCTGATAGGGCAAAGGCAGTTCAATACGCAAAGGTGACCGTAACGGCAACCCCTGATGAAGGATACCGTATCAAAACGGTCATGATCAACGGAACCCCGGTAAGTGCCGGCAGCGATGGTCTTTACACGTATATTACCGGAACATCTGATGTAACCGTTACTGCAGAGTTTGAGAAGGTCTATACCGTCACTTTTGACACTTCCGGCGGAAGTGCCGTGGAAAGTCAGACTGTAGCGGAAGGAAGTACCGTCAGCGAACCGGATACTCCGGTAAGGGATGGGTATTCATTCCTCGGCTGGTATCTCGGAGATGATCTCTATGACTTTGATTCGCCTGTGACAGGTGATATAGAACTTGTGGCTCACTGGCAGTATACCGGTGTTCATCTTGCCGGCAACACACTCTCGCTCGATGGTGATATCGGAGTGAACTTCTATATGGAACTGTCGGATGATATCATCGCAGACAAGGACAGTGCTTACATGAAGTTTACGATCCCGAATGGAACGAAGACTTCCGAGATACATGTCCCGGTTAAGGATGCTGTGATCAAGGAGGTGAATGACAAGATATATTATGTATTCAAGTGTGATGTCTCCGCCAAGGATGCGAACTCTGATATCAAGGCGCAGATCATCGACGGCGGGATTAGAGGAACGGAGTATACATATACAGTCAGAGAATATGCACAGTACATCCTTGAGCATCCCGAGGTTGAGGAATACGCTTCTGCTGCACCGCTTGTGAAGGCACTGCTTAATTATTGTGCGTATGCCCAGCTTTATTTCGATGTTAATACCGGGAACCTTGCAAACGAAGGTGTGGAGTACACGGAAGCAGAGCTTAATGATGTCAGCTTCACCGATCCCGGAATGGTGAACGGCATCACGTCAGGTAATGTGCATTACGAAGGAGCTTCGGTGTCTTTGAAGTCAGAGACAACCCTGTCTTTGTACTTCAAGTCCAAAGACGGCAGCAAGCTCGACTTCAGCTGTGATACAAAGAAAGTCGAATATGTTGCTTCAGGCAGCTACCAGATCGCACGTATCAGGAATATCAAGGCTGATGAGATCGGAGATTCTTTCACTGTAACAGTGGAAGGAGCCGGAAGCATAACATATTCTCCTCTGACATACTGCGCCACGGTAACCGGCGGTCAGTATGATGATAAGCTGAAGGATGTTTGCAGGGCTTTCGTTCTGTATTATCAGGCTGCGGCTGATTACGGAGCCGCCTGATCAAGACAGGGAGCCGGATTTTTAACAGATAAACGGAGGGACAGGAGTCAGTTGGCTGTAACCTGTCCCTTTCTGTATCTTCCGAACAAAACCCCGTCATCGACATATTTATCTGCCTGCGATACCCACATTGTAAATCTGCCGGTCGATGCGGCGATCTGACCGTTGATCATGCCTGTGTGGAAAGACAGGTGCCTGTATTGCCTCAATACCAGCTCCAGTCTGGTATAAGGGCAGTTCTCGGGCCTGCCGTACAGCATCTCATCGGTAAGACTGTCCAGATAATCGAGTGTCTTCTGCTCGATCTGATCGAGATAGTCAAGCAGCTGCTCATCGGATAAGACTACGGACGAAGGGTTGTCGGGATTATCCATTCCCTCCTCGTGAAAGGGAGGTTCTTCGTATACATACGGATTGATGAACCACTTATCTGCGGAATGGAGTGCATGATAGACCCATCTCCAGCATGGAGCTCCGCAGCAGACCGCATCCCTGTCATATGCTTTGATCGATGTTCTGATATTAAGGAAATTCGGTTTGACGGTGTCTTTGATTACAGCGATAAGTTCGTTCATAATATGGCCCTCCCGTTTTGTACTGTATTGATTTTGTGCCTCTTACTCCGTATAATACATGCATAATATCAATCAGTAAAATTGAATTAATTGAATTGAACTATCATAAAATTCGATTGCAAATCTGAAGGACGGATCTATGACGATAACTCAGCTCGAGACATTTCTCAGAATTGCGCGGACAGGCAGTTTTACCTCGGCTGCCTCGTCTCTCGGCTATGCACAGTCGACTGTCACCACGCAGATAAAACAGCTTGAGGATGAGCTTGGAACAGCTCTCTTTGACAGGCTTGGAAGAACGGTTATCCTTACGCCTGCGGGCGAGAGACTCATCACTTATGCCGACAGGCTTCTTCAGATAGAACGTGAGATACACCTGTCTGTACCGGATACTGAAGAGCCGGCCGGTGTACTTAAAGCCGGGGTGTCGGAATCGCTTTGTTATTCCGTTCTACCTGACATACTCATGAGATTTAAGGCCGGGTACCCGAAGATAGAAGTAAGGGTTCAGTTCGTTACGCATGATACATTTCCCGTACTTCTGAAGACCGGTGAGCTTGACATCGTATACACCATTAACCCCCTGATTGAGGACTCAAGCCTCCGCCGGCTCGCCTTGAAGGAGGAGGAGATCGGTTTTTTTGTATGTCCTTCTCATCCTCTTGCTCGAAAGAGTAAAGTCACGGAATTGGACCTTGCAGGTATACCTCTCCTGCTCACAGGCCATGACTGCAGCTTCAGACATATGCTCATCAGTGATCTTGAGGCTTCCTCCGTACCGTACAACATTGCATTGGAGACCAGCAGCAAAGAGGTGCTGAAGCAGTTTGCCGCAAAGGGATTCGGGGTAGCGTTCATTCCGGATATTACGGCTGAGAAGGAGGTAAGAGACGGCAGCCTCGTCAAACTCAGATGGGGAGGCGGGGATTTCCGAATTTAT